>JAJZEQ010000156.1 GCA_021851345.1 Pseudomonadota bacterium | reverse complement strand
TCACCGAACACGCGCATCGCCTCGACCGCTGCGATGCGGGCGGGATCAAGCAAAGACCACGCCCCGGATTGTTCGAGGAAACAGCGGCTGCCCGGGCTGATCGCGTAAATGCGGCTATCCCAATCGGGACCATTCCGCGCGCTGTCCGGCATCAGCGAGGACTGGCTTTCCACCAGCGCCAGCGCCAATCCGCTGTGCTTGAGGGCGGCGGCCAGGCTGGCTCCCACCAACCCCCCGCCCACGATCACGACATCAAATTTCATAGGTAGAATCATAGCATGGCGGCCGCCCGGACACGGTGTTGCCAACCCTCAATCCAAAGCCCCCTCGCTTCGCTCTCCCCCTGCAGAGGGGGAAAGGGCAATCGATCCCTCTCCCTCCGGGAGAGGATTTGGGTGAGGGCTGCACCCGGTGCACCCGCAAGGAGTACGCCGGTGGGTGCCCCGCAGCCCTGCAGCGACCCTTCCGCTGCGGGAAAGGCGGCGGCGGTTGTTCCCGCACAAAAGTGTTGCACACCACCGTGTCGCAGCCGCCAGTTTCATTTATAATCCCCCCCCCCTCGCGGAAAACCCCGGGCTAAAAAAACCCCGGGTAAAAAAATAAAGATGCGCATCGGCCCCTACCAACTGAAAAACAATCTCATCGTCGCTCCCATGGCCGGGGTGACGGACCGCCCTTTCCGCATGCTTTGCAAAAGCATGGGGGCGGGCATGGCGGTGAGCGAGATGGTGTCTTCCAATTCACTTTTATACGGGTCCGAAAAAACCATGCGGCGCGCCAACCATGAAGGCGAGGTCGACCCGATTTCGGTGCAGATCGTCGGCGCTGACCCCGTGATGCTGGCCCAGGCCGCAAAATACAACGTGGACAACGGCGCGCAAATAATCGATATCAACATGGGCTGCCCGGCGAAGAAAATCTGCAACGTGATGGCCGGCTCCGCCCTGCTGCAGAACGAACCGCTGGTGGCGGCCCTGCTGGAAGCGGTGGTCGGCGCGGTGAATGTGCCTGTCACCCTCAAGATCCGCACCGGATGGGACAAGGCCAACCGCAATGCGATACGCATCGCGAAGATCGCCGAATCATCCGGCATCCAGGCGCTGGCGATACACGGGCGCACCCGCGCCTGCGCCTACACCGGCGACGCCGAATACGACACCATCGCCGCCGTCAAAGCCAGCGTGAACATACCGATTATCGCCAACGGCGACATCACCACCCCGGAAAAAGTCAAATACGTGCTGGAAATAACCGGCGCGGATGCCGTGATGATAGGCCGCGCTGCACAGGGTCGCCCGTGGCTGTTCCGCGAGATCGGGCATTTTCTCGAAACCGGCAAACATCTGCCCGCGCCGCAAGTCGGCGAAATCCACCGCGTGCTGCGGAATCACGTGCATGCGTTGTACAGCTTCTACGGGGAGCACACCGGTTTGCGCGTGGCGCGCAAACACATTTCCTGGTACACAAAGGGCTTGATCGGTTCGGCCCATTTCAGGCATGCCATGAACCAGCTGGAAAATCCCGACGAGCAGCTGGCCGCGGTGGATGAATTTTTTGCCGAACAAGCGCTGTGCGGCACACAACTGCATTACGTAGAGGAATTGGCTGCATGAACGATCTTGTAGTGAACGAAAATGACATGGCGCGCCATGTGCGCAAAACACTCAAGGAATATTTCAGGGATCTTGACGGCGAGAAACCCTGTTCTGGCATGTATGACATGGTGATTTGCTGCGTGGAGAAACCCTTGCTGGAATTGGTTCTGGAACACGCCGGTGGCAACCAGACACACGCGGCGGAAATGCTAGGCATCAATCGCAACACCCTGCGCAAGAAAATGCAGCAGCACGGCATCGAATAACGCAATCCTGCGCAGCGATTCGCTCACCCCGCTTGCAGAAAAGCTGGGGAGAGGGGAAAAGAATTATTCTTCATTGGAACCATCATGGCAGCCATCAAACAGGCACTCATCAGCGTGTCGGACAAATCCGGCGTACTCGAATTCGCACAGGGACTGCACCGGCTGGGCGTAAAAATCCTGTCCACCGGCGGCACTGCAAAACTGCTCGCCGACCAGGCCATACCGGTGACCGAAGTGGCGGACTACACCGGCTTCCCAGAGATGCTCGATGGCCGGGTAAAGACACTGCAACCCAAAGTCCACGCCGGCATCCTGGCCCGGCGCGATGTGCCGGAACATGTCGCCACATTGCAAAAGCATGACATCCCGACGATAGACCTGGTGGTGGTGAATCTGTATCCGTTTGCGGCAACAGTCGCCAAACCGGATTGCACACTGGAAGACGCGATAGAGAACATCGACATTGGCGGGCCGACCATGGTGCGCGCGGCGGCGAAGAACCACGCACATGTCGCCATCGTCACCGACCCGGCCGACTACGCGGATGTGCTGGCCGAGATGCAGACCAACAACTGCGCGGTAAGCGATGCGACACGTTTCGACCTGGCGAAGAAGGCATTTTCGCACACGGCGGCTTACGATTCCGCGATCAGCAACCACCTCACCGCCATCAATGCGGACGGCACAAAGAGCGCGTTCCCGGCGCAGATCAATTTCAACTTTGCCAAGGTGCAGGACATGCGTTACGGCGAGAATCCGCACCAGAGTGCCGCGTTCTACCGTGATCTGATTTCCATACCCGGCGGCATTGCGGACTACACCCAGGTGCAGGGCAAGGAACTGAGCTACAACAACATCGGCGATGCCGATGCCGCATGGGAACTGGTCAAGACTTTCGAGCAACCCGCCTGTGTGATCGTCAAGCACGCCAACCCCTGCGGCGTGGCTATCGCAGACACACCGTTGAACGCCTACCAGCTGGCCTACGCGACCGACACCACTTCCGCATTTGGCGGCATCATCGCCTTCAACCGCGAACTCGACGAAGCCTCCGCCGCGCAGATCACCGCCAACCAGTTTGTCGAGGTCATCATCGCGCCCTCAGCCTCCGAAGCCGCGCTCAAGGTCACCGCGGCAAAACAGAACGTGCGCGTGCTCACCGTGCCGCTGTCCAATGCGCACAACCAGTTCGACTTCAAGCGTGTCAACGGCGGCCTGCTGGTGCAGACACCGGATACGCTCAACGTCCAGGCTGCGCAACTCAAGGTCGTCAGCAAAGTGCGGCCCGGCAAGGAGCAACTGCAAGACCTGCTGTTCGCCTGGCGCGTGGCCAAATATGTAAAGTCCAACGCCATCGTGTTCTGCAGGAACGGCCAGACGCTGGGCGTGGGCGCGGGACAGATGAGCCGCGTCGACAGCACGCGCATCGCCAGCATCAAGGCACAGAACGCGGGGCTGAGCCTGGCGGGTTCGGTGGTCTCATCCGATGCCTTTTTCCCGTTCCGCGACGGCATCGATGTGCTGGCGGCGGCGGGCGCAAAAGCCGTGATCCAGCCCGGCGGCTCGATGCGCGACGATGAAGTGATCGCGGCGGCGGACGAGCACGGGATCGCGATGATGTTTACCGGGTTCCGGCATTTCAGGCATTAAGTTTTGAATCCCCTCCCCCATGCAGGGGGAGGGCTAGGGAGGGGGTAGAAGTGTCAGCATGCAATTTCAACTGTCGTACCCCATCCTAACCTTCCCCTTCAAAAGGGGAAGGAACTGTTGACTAGGTTCGTTCCGTATTCACGTATTCTGCAACAGGAGATTCAACAATGAAGATTAAATATTTTCAGGATACCGACACGCTATATATCGAATTGCGCGCCACTACGGTTACAGAAACCAAAGATGTCGATGAGAGCACACAGCTTAATCTGGACGCAAGTGGCAAAGTCTGCGGCATCACGATTGAACATGCGGTAGCAGGTGGGTATATGACAGATACTGCAAATGACTCACTTGCAGAAAATCTATTTTCGGAAGGGATACAATATGACTGGTCCCAGTCTCAATCACCAGCAGCGGCAACACTTGCACGTGCCGACTTTCAAACAGCAGCTACGATGGGTCATACTAAATCCAAACGAGCATTGGCGCACATGATCTTTGATGGTAGAGGTGGCGGACAGGACAAAGAGCGTGCTCTTCTTTTGCTGTGGCAAGCATTCATTCAACGCGATAACAGCGCCCTTGAAGAACTCGCAGATATGCTTGAGAGTTATACCGAAAGTATAGAGAATCCCTCTATTCGAAAAGCAGCTTCAGAAACTGTGCAGCACATAGAAGAACTCGACAGGCGATTGAAACAGGTGGGAGCCTTCATGCATGAATTGGCAATTGAGCAATTAAATCGAACACCGAAATAGTCATGAGCATTAGGAGAGTTCCACTAGAAGTAATTCAATGCAGACATTGTGACAAGTCATTTCAGACATCTGAGAAGCATCTCTGTAAGGCTTTGCTTTGCCAAGATTGCTTTGACATTCGAGAAGTTAATCGAAAAGGATACCCAAGGGTAATTCACGAAAAGGCTGAACACAATCTTGGCGATAGATATGGAGAAAACAGGGGATGTAAATCGGTAGTTTGTGCTGTTTGTGGACAAACTTATGAATTGGTCTCATCTGACTATGTCGATAGCAGCATAGAGGAGCAAAAGGAACATTACGATCGGTTCGTCGCGTCCCATAAAGGACTCAAACCATTCAAGCCCAACGTATTTAATTACATGTATGCGCCCAAAGGTTGGACAAACGACATCTTGTGCATGAACTGCTTTGATAATGCCCAACTTGGATATGAGGACGAAATAAAGCAGATGCACGAACGCGAATCTGAAAGACTTCATAAAGAAGCTGTATACAAAGCAGAAATAGAAATTGAACGTCGCCGAATCGAAACCAAAAATGCATTAGCGGAACGTGGCCTTGGGAAATTCTTGTTGATCATTTTTTTGATATTCGCAGTTCCAGTAGGTCTAAGTATGTGTTCAGGCATCGGGTCAGGCGACAAGTCTCCTGCCGATCTTTATTATAGAAAATAGCATTTTCGTTTTAATAATGTAACTCGCGCAAGGCGTAATGTAGGGTGTCAATAAGCCTGTCCTGAGTTTGTCGAAGGGCGAAGCGCATTGCACCGGATGTTTTGCGAGTTGGGTGACAAGTCACCCATCCCTGCGAATCCCATTTCATGCGGCGGTGTCACAACTCAAGTTCGCAAAAACTTAGAGAATTGCCTGCCTTTAGTGCAATAACGATTACGGCCTAGACGGGCTAATGGAAGTAAAAATGAAACTCGGTCAATTGCTCAAACAGGTGGTGTTAGTTTGCGGGTGTTTGTTTGTCCTGACCGGCCCGGCCATGGCCGACCCGATGGCTGATGCGGCCCAAGCTTACCGTGCCGGCAATTATGCAACAGCGATAAAACTGTTAATCCCCCAGGCAAAACATGGCGATGCCCGGGCACAATCCGCCCTTGGGCAGATGTTTTACGACGGCAAGGGCGTGCCCAGGGATTACAAAAAAGCCTCGACGTGGTTTCTTCTGGCGGCAGCGCACGGCGATGTTCTCGCGCAATATGCGCTGGGAGCGATGTACCAGGATGGCGAGGGTGTTCCCCGGGATTACAACGAGGCGGTGAAGTGGTATCTGCTGGCAGCCGAACAGGGTAATGCCGCAGCGCAATCGGAACTTGGCAGGATGTACAAGGATGGCCGTGACATTCCCCAAAACTACCCGGAAGCGGCGAAGTGGTGCCATCTGGCGGCACTGCAGGGCAGGACCGGGGCGCAGATTGAGCTTGCGGAAATGTACTGGTTTGGCGAAGGGATCCCCCGGGATTATGTTCGGGCAAATATGTGGCTGATCATTGCGGCCGATCAAATTTCAGGCAGCGATAGACAGCATGAAATTGCCGAGATTCGTGCCAATGAGGCCAAGTCGATGACCCCCGATCAAATCGCCGAAGCGCGGGAACTCGCCAGAAAATGCATGGCCGATAAATTCAAGGGGTGTTAGCTGGGTCAAGGGGGCAGTTTTTTTGTGCCCGCACGAAATATAAAAATGGCGGGCATGCCCGCCTTAACAACAGATTTAAGGATGTTATGAAGATTCTGGTAATAGGAAATGGCGGGCGCGAGCACGCACTGGCTTGGCGTCTGGCACAAGGCCCCAGGGTGCAGAAAGTATATGTCGCACCCGGCAACGCGGGCACGGCACTGGAAGAAGGCGTGGAAAATGTCGCTCTCACCGCGATTCCCGAGCTGATCGCCTTCGCCAAACGCGAAGACATCTACATGACCGTGGTCGGCCCGGAAGCACCGCTGGCCGCGGGTATCGTGGATGAATTTCGCGCTGCCGGACTGAAGATATTCGGCCCGACCAGGGATGCGGCGCAGCTCGAGTCCTCCAAGGATTTCGCCAAGCGTTTCATGGTGCGCCACAACATCCCGACCGCATTCTTCGGGACCTTCAGCGACATCAGCGCGGCGAAGGCCTACGTCGAAAAGCACGGCGCGCCCATCGTGATCAAGGCCGACGGTTTGGCGGCAGGCAAGGGTGTGGTCGTGGCGATGAGCAAGGATGAAGCGTACGCCGCGATCGACATGATGCTGTCCGATAACAAACTCGGGGACGCGGGCGCGCGCGTGGTCATCGAAGAATTCCTCTCGGGCGAAGAAGCCAGCTTCATCGTGATGGCGGACGGCAGGAACGTGCTGGCGATGGCGACCAGCCAGGACCACAAACGCCTGCTGGATAACGATGACGGCCCCAACACCGGCGGGATGGGAGCGTATTCTCCCGCGCCGGTGGTCACGCCCCAGCTGCATGCCCGCGTGCTGCGCGAAGTGATCCAGCCGGTGGTGCGCGGCATGGAACAGGAAGGCATCACCTACACCGGCTTCCTGTATGCCGGACTAATGATAGACGCGCAGGGCAATGCCAAGGTGCTGGAATTCAACTGCCGGATGGGCGACCCGGAAACCCAGCCCATCATGCTGCGTTTGAAAAGCGATTTCTCCACCATAGTGGAGCACGCCATCAACGGCACGCTGGACAAGGTCGAAGTCGAATGGGACAGGCGCACGGCGCTCGGCGTGGTGCTGGCCGCAGCCAATTATCCCGACGCCCCGCGCAAGGGCGACGTCATCACCGGATTGCCCGACAGGCAACAGGTGAAAAATCTGGAAGACGCGCACGTGTTCCATGCGGGCACGGCCATGAAGGACGGGCAAGTGGTCAGCAACGGCGGGCGCGTGCTGTGCGTCACCGCGCTGGGCACAATGGTCAAGATGGCGCAGAAGCGCGCCTACGAAATCGCCGACGGCATTCATTTCGACGGCTGCCAGATGCGGCGCGACATCGGGTATCGCGCAATCGCCGCCAACAGGAAATAATTGTTAAAAATCCACATTTCGTCGCCATACGTTGTTGCGCTCAAAAAATCTTGCTTACATATAACTCAATATGCTGCGCTTCGATTTTTATCGCGCGCCTGATGGAACCACTAGCCATCTCACTAAGCCAGCAAGAGACGCTGGCAAGTGATTGGTTATAGTCTGGCTTAGAACTGCGAATTTTTCGGGCCACTGAATGCAACGCGCACCCTCTTTATATCGCCGCATCGCCGCCCACCTTAGGCGCGGCGGCGTGATCGCCTACCCCACCGAGTCCTGCTACGGCCTGGGCTGCGACCCGGACAACCGCCGTGCGGTGCAGCGCATCCTCAGGCTCAAGGGACGCCCGCAGCACAAGGGCCTGATCCTGATCGCCGCGCATTACAATCAGGTGGCGCGCTACCTGCAACCGCTCACGCAAGACCAGCAGCAGCGACTCAGGACAGCGGGCACGCAGGTAGTCACTTGTCTGATGCCGGCCCTGCATTCCGCGCCGCGCTGGTTGCGCGGCAGCCATGACACGCTGGCGGTAAGATTGACTGCGCACAAACAGGCGGCCCGGCTCTGCCGTGGCTTGAACAGCGCGCTGGTTTCCACCAGCGCCAATCGCAGCGGACAGCGGCCCGCCAGAACCTATGCCCAATGCCGGCGGTTGTTTGGCAGCAAGGTGTGGGTGTTGCCCGGGCGAGTCGGCAAGCGCAGGAATCCTTCGACCATAATCACGTGGGCGGATGGTAAAATCATCCGGTGATTTGGAGTGCGCGGTCTCGACCGCGCTTTTACGATAAGGATGCAGCGACGCGTACACCCGCAAGGGGTGCGCCGTGGTTGTAAGGGGCTGATAACAAAGTCAGGCAATTTGCTACTCAATAAATTGAGTGCAAAGTTGACACAGCCCCAACAACACACGCGGGCTGCACTCCATAACTGGAGAAAGCATGAGTGGTTTCAATTCGGCAGTGGTAAGGGAATACCTGATCGAACTGCAAGACCTGATCGTCGCGCGCATGGAACAGGTGGACGGAAAAAAATTCCGCCGCGACAGCTGGGACAGGCCCGAGGGTGGCGGCGGCAGAAGCTGCATCCTCGAGGAAGGCAATGTGCTGGAACGCGGCGGCGTGGCGTTTTCTCATGTCATGGGCGACAGGATGCCCCCTTCCGCGACCGCGCACCGCCCCGAACTGGCCGGCCGCCGCTGGGAGGCGATGGGCGTGTCGCTGGTATTCCATCCGCGCAACCCCCATGCGCCCACGGTGCACATGAACGTGCGCATGTTCGTCGCGATGAAGGACGGAACCGCCCCGGTGTTCTGGTTCGGCGGCGGCATGGACCTGACGCCGTATTACGGTTACGCGGAAGATGCGGTGCACTTCCACCAGGCCTGCAAGAATTCGCTGGCCCCGTTCGGTGCAGACCTGCACCCCAGATACAAAAAATGGTGCGATGAATATTTTCACATCAAGCACCGCAACGAGCCGCGCGGCGTGGGCGGCATCTTCTTCGACGACCTGAGCGTGCCGGATTTCGACGGCGCTTTTGCCATCCAGCAAAGCGTGGGCGACCACTTTCTGTCCGCCTATGTGCCTATCCTGGAACGCCGCAAGGACACGCCCTACGGCGAGCGCGAGCGCGATTTCCAGCTGTACCGGCGCGGCCGCTATGTCGAGTTCAATCTGGTGATCGACAGGGGCACGATTTTCGGCCTGCAGACCAACGGCCGCACCGAGTCCATCCTGCTGTCCATGCCGCCGCTGGTGAAATGGCGCTATGACTGGCACCCGGAAAAAGGCACAGCGGAAGCGCAACTCTACGAAGAGTTTCTGGTGGTCAAGGATTGGGTATAAATCGTTTCAGGCCGGCTTGTTCCAGTTCGCGGCAGGAGCAGAACAAATTGCAGAAGCGGGGCGCGCCTGTCCTGGGCATGCAAGACCATGGCGATTTTTAAAGCAGTTTTGAATAACTGAAAACCCGGGATAAGCGACCAGCTTGCTTTCCGGCGCATGCCCCGGCCTCCGGTGTCTGGCGGCGCCCCCGCCGCGAACCTGCTGCGGCCGGATTCTGATATTCCTCCAGACTGGCCGGAAAAGCGGGCGCCGCGCGCATAATTCGATTTGGCGCAATATCCGGTTTTACCGGGCGCGGGCGAACTTTGCGTTGTGCTATGCTCCGCGCGTAAGGTTTACTGATGGCTTGCAATGAGGTTCATACTTTATCTTTTGTTGTTGTCCGCGCCTCCCGTGCTTGCCGACCAGGTGACAGGGATGGCCCGTCGGCCGGACCCGGTGCAGGGTACGCAGCATGATGTAACAACCCCCCGTGCGGGCGATGCGGATTTTCTTGCCGCACACGATGCCTTTCTCGCCGGTGACAGAATCAAACTGGGAAGCTACGCCCAGCGTCTGAAAAATTCTCCGCTCGAGGTGTACGTCAGTTATTACCAGTCAAGTCTTGACTTAAAACATGCCGCCGGCAAGCCTGTCCTGAGCTCAGTCGAAGGGCCTGCCCCGATCCCGGACTCGCTCGAGCACACGGTAAAAATTTTCCTGTCCCGCCCTGAAGACACGCCGGTAATCGACCAGTTGCGCGCAGAGTGGCTCAAGCTGCTCGGCAAAAATCAACAGTGGGTACTGTTCGATGCCGAGTATCCGCACCTGCTTGGCCAGGATACCGAATTGACCTGCTACGCACTGCAATCGCGCCGCCGCACACAGGAAACGGCTGCGCTGCGCGACGCGCGCAAATTATGGTTCGTTGGCAAGGGGCAGCCGGAAAGTTGCGGCACGCTGTTTGATGCCGCACTGTCCGCCGGCATCATCACCAAACGCGATATCAGCCAGCGGCTGCGCCTGTCTCTGGAAGCGAACGATGTGTCGTTTGCGATCAATCTGGCGGAAAGGCTCGACGGTAAACACTCAAGCCTGCCGGTCATGTTGAGATCCGCATCCGCTGACCCGGATCGCTACCTGAGCAAGCTGACGCCGAAAAATCCCGATACCGCCAACGGTGCTGAATTGGCGGCTACGCAAACCCGCACGGGTGCGGCAATTGAAGCCCTGATTTCGGGTAACCTGCAACAGCCCGCATCCGGGGTGCTGCTGGAGAGCGCCGCGTCTTCTCCGGGTGCGATCCCGCCATCCCCTTCGACAGGATGGTTGGGCTGGGCGGATTTTTTTTCACGGCTGGGCTGGGGTACGGCGGTCAATCCGGCTCTTCCCGGATCCGGCACCACTCCGCCGGCAGTGCCGGATATCCGCCATTCCGGAACCTATGATGCGGCATGCGACCTTCCCTGCGCTGATATCGGCGATCCCGATGCAACTCCACCCCTGGGCTGGAATCCAAAACTGGCAAGCCGGGACCAGCGTCTGGTCGCGCTGTTTGCGCTGGAACGCCTGGCCAAGCAATCCCCCGACTTCGCCGCCGGGCACTGGGCGAAAATCGCCGGATATTTTCCCGTCAACGAACAGCAGTATTTTTACGGGCGACTGGCGTACCAGGCCGCGCGCAACCTGGATGCGCGCGCGCTGCAATGGTACAGGAATGCTGCCGGCACGCCGCTGGACGAACGACAATCGGCATGGCGGGTGCGCGCGGCATTGCGCGCGCAGGATTGGCCCGAGGTGCTGGCCAGCGTGAATGCGATGGGCGAACAACAGCAGCGCGATGGAGCCTGGCAATACTGGAAGGCGCGCGCCTTGCAGGCATTGGGCAAACCTATCGAAGCAAGAACGATATTTGCATCATTGAGCGGTGATTTTAATTTCTATGGCCAACTGGCTAATGCGGAATTGGCCGGCTCGCCGGTATTGAGCGAGACACCGCCGGCATACAAACCCGACCAGCAGGCGCTCAGGGAGATGCTGGCGCTGCCCGGTATCCAGCGTACCCTGGTGCTGTATCGCATAGGCATGCGCAGCGAGGCGCTGGATGAATGGCGCTGGGTGTTGCGCAACCTGAATGACCGGGAGCTGCTCACCGCGGCTGAAATCGCGAGGCAAAACGGAATGTACGATCGCGCCATCGGTGCCGCGGATCTGACCGTCAGCCAGCACGATTTCAGCTTGCGCTACCTCGCCCCTTATCGCGCCGACCTGCAGGCACACATCCGCGAACAGGGTCTGGACGAGGCATGGGTATACGGATTAATGCGCCAGGAAAGCCGTTTCGCCACCAATGCCAAATCCGAAACCGGCGCCGCGGGGCTGATGCAGATCATGCCCGGCACGGCGCGCTGGGCGGCGAACAAACTGGGTTTGAAGAGCTACCGCAACACGTTGATCCACCAGCTCGACACCAACTTGCGCCTGGGCACCTATTACATGAAAGCCATATTGGTACAGTCCGAAAACAACCCTGTCCTGGCATCTGCGGCATACAATGCCGGGCCGCAGCGGGCGCTGCAGTGGCGCGGCAATACCCCGATGGAAGGCGCCATCTACACCGAGACCATCCCTTTCGAAGAAACCCGCGATTATGTAAAAAAAGTGATGAGCAACACTACTTACTATGCGAATCAATTCGGCGATCCGCCGCTATCCCTCAAACAGCGCCTGGGCATTGTCCCGGCCAAGGCAGGCAAACTGAAGGCAGACGCAGATGTCCCGTGAGCCAAAAATCTATTGCGTGGGCGGCGCGGTTCGTGACCGTTTGCTGGGACTGCCTGTTCAGGATCGCGACTGGGTGGTGGTGGGCAGCACCCCGGAAGACATGGTGGCACAGGGTTTCCGTCCAGTGGGCAAGGACTTCCCGGTGTTCCTCCACCCGCAGACCCATGAAGAATACGCACTCGCGCGCACCGAGCGCAAGACCGCGCGCGGCTACCAGGGTTTCGCGGTGTATGCGGCGCCCGATGTCACGCTGGAACAGGATCTGCTGCGCCGCGACTTCACGATCAATGCCATCGCCCAGGAATTTGATGACAAGCATGCCGAAGGTAAGCTGATCGACCCGCACAACGGCGTCGCCGATCTGCGCGCGGGAATATTGCGCCATGTCAGCCCGGCGTTCAGCGAAGACCCGGTGCGCATCCTGCGCGCGGCGCGTTTTGCGGCGCGCTTCGGCTTCACGATTGCGCCGGAGACCGTGCAACTGATGCGCGGCATGGTGACCAACGGCGAGGTGGATGCGCTGGTGGCCGAGCGCGTCTGGCAGGAACTGGCGCGCGGCCTGATGGGGAAAACACCGTCGCGGTTTTTCGAGACGCTGCGCAGCTGCGGCGCGCTGGCGAAGATCATCCCCGAAGTGGACGCGCTGTTCGGCGTGCCGCAGCCGGAAAAATATCATCCCGAGATCGATTGCGGCATACACACCATGCTGGTGGTCGACGATGCCGCGCGG
>JAJZEQ010000202.1 GCA_021851345.1 Pseudomonadota bacterium | reverse complement strand
GGGCTGCGTACAATCTGGAAGGTGGCTACAAGGCTTACCGGCGCGACGTGCTGGAAAAACTGGAGACATTGCCGCAGGGTTTTACGTTTCGCGTGATCTGCGGCCCGACCGGATCTGGCAAGAGCCATCTGCTCAATGCCCTGGAGAAAAGCGGACATCAGGTTCTCGATTTGGAGATGCTGGCGAGGCATCGCGGCTCGGTGCTGGGCAGATTGCCAGAACAGGCCCAGCCCTCGCAGAAATGGTTCGACAGCGCGCTGCTGCAGACCTTGCAAAAATTCAATCCGGCCAGACCGGTTTACGTCGAGGCAGAAAGCAACAAGATCGGGCTGATCACCCTGCCCCCGGCCCTCATCAGCGCGATGCATGCCAGCCCATGCCTGCTGGTGGAAACGCCGCTGGCCACGCGAATCGCCGGGCTGCTGGAAGACTACCGCCATTACACCGAGAATCCGGAAATTTTTATCGAGCACCTGAAACCGCTGTACCGCTTTCACGGCGCGAAACAACTGGAACACTGGAGTTCGCTGATCCATGCCGGAGATTTCACCACCATGGTCGGAGAACTGCTCACGCTGCATTACGACCCCAGCTATTTTCGCGCGACAACCAGACATTACCCCAATCTCGACAAGGCACAGCGCGTAACGCTGAGAGATTTATCTGGCAATGCGCTGAAAGAAGTCGCGGCAACACTCTAAAATCAGCGTCATTCCCGCGCATAACCAGCGACTTTGCTTGCGCTGTTTGCCAGCTTATCGAGGTTTCCATATTTGATGACAGTGATGCATCTTTCGGAATGCGGCAAGGAGAAATTTAAAACTGGCAAGTCGTTTCCGTCCTTCGATGGACTCGGGATAAACTGTCCCTCGGACGAGCGGGAATCCGGAATACCTCGTCATTGCGAGGAGGTGAAACCGACGTGGCAATCCAGATGGGTTAAACAAAATGCATCTTTGTCTTGCTGGATTGCTTCACTTCGTTCGCATTGACGGTACTTCGAGCTCCTGCACTTCGTTCGCAAGGTCGGTACTTTGAGCCCCCGCACTTCGTTTGCTATGACGGCATAGGGTGTCATGAATTATGGAAGTATCAATAGTCGAATGGCTAGTAGTTTCATCAGGCGGGAATGACGATTCAGGGATTTGCATCGAACAACCACGCGTCCATCGCCAGCATTCCATACGTCATCACATTATTAAGACGCTGCGCGCCGTCTATCCTGTCCGCCGCGCCGAGCGCCACGAACAGCGGCAGCAGGTGTTCATCGGTGGGATGGTTCTGCACGGCGTGCGGCGCAAGGGTGCGATAGTTGCCGAGCGCATCCAGATCCCCTGCTTCGATTTTCTCCGCGATCCAGTCGCAGAAGACCGTTACCCATTCGGGTACAGGTGCGCCCCGGGGATGCCTGAACAGCGCGTGCAGATTGTGCGTGATCGAACCGCTGCCGATGATCAGCACGCCCTGTTCGCGCAACGGGCGCAATGCCCGGCCCAGCGCGATGTGCCATGCCGTGTCCTGCTCGGGTTGCAACGATAACTGTGCGACCGGAATGCCGGCTTTCGGATACATCAGGCTCAGCGGCACCCATGCGCCGTGGTCCAGACCATGCGTGTCGTCCAGTTGCACCGGAATGCCCGCCTGTTGCAGCGCAAGCGCCGCAGCCTGTGCCAATTCCGGCGCACCTGGTGCCGGGTATTGCAACTTGTATAGCTCTGCCGGGAATCCGCTGAAATCATGTATTGTTTCCGGCTGCACCGCGCGGCTGACAGTCGGGATGCGCGACTCCCAATGCGCGGAAATCATCAGGATTGCGGAAGGCCTGGGCAGCTGCTCGCCCAGCTTGCGCCATGCAGCCCCGGTCTCGCCCGGCTCCAGCGGCAAGGTGGGGGCGCCATGTGAAACGAACAGGACAGGCATTTTCATGTGCTGAATTCTAAACCCATTTGCTGCGAAACAATGATAAAACTGCCCGCCATTCCACCAAGCGGCCAAAATTCACTTGGCAAGTGACTGGCTGACGGAACATACCGAAAAACCAAAACATGATGTAGTGTTAAACCCAGATAGTTCATTAGCCCAAAATCCGTTCGCCCTGATGCTTCGACGCGCTCAGCACAGGGTACGCAGAGCGTATCGAAGGGCTTGCTCAAGTGGTTCGATACCTCACCACGAACGGTCTTTTACACCCGGTCTTTTACACCCGGTCTTTTACACCCGACTTCTCCTAGTGGATTACCCAGGCTAATGCCATGTTAAAACAAGTTAAATAATAATTAAAATTTAAATGCATGCATCCAAACTAGAATGGCAGCGAATATCTGGAGGGCGCAATTTGGAACTCAGGCAATTGGGTGAAAGTGATCTGCATGTGTCGGCGTTGAGCCTGGGCACGATGACTTTCGGCGAACAGAACAGCGAGGCGGAAGCCCACGCTCAGCTCGACTATGCGGTATCGCGCGGCGTGAATTTCATCGATGCCGCCGAGATGTATCCGGTTCCGCCGCGCGCCGAAACCCAGGGACGCACCGAAAGCTATATCGGTTCATGGCTGAAACATCAGCGCCGCGACAAATTGATCGTCGCCACCAAGATCGCCGGTCCGTCACGCGGATTTGCCTGGATACGCAATACCCCGCGCATCAACCGCGAACACCTCAATGCCGCGATAGACGCCAGCCTGAAACGCTTGCAGACCGACTACGTCGATCTCTATCAGCTACACTGGCCGGACCGCTATGTGCCGATGTTCGGCACGACCAGTTATGACGTGACCCAGGAGCACGACACAGTGCCGATCACCGAACAACTGCAGGCGCTGGCGGATCTGGTCAAGGACGGCAAGATCCGCCACATCGGCCTGTCCAACGAAACACCGTGGGGCGTGAGCGAGTTTGTACGCTGCGCCGAACAACTCGGCCTGCCGAGGATAGCCACGGTGCAGAACGCCTATCACCTGATGAA
>JAJZEQ010000010.1 GCA_021851345.1 Pseudomonadota bacterium | reverse complement strand
CTTTGCGTAAGTACTACATATTTTTAAAGTCGTTCCCGTATCCAATTGACCACGGAAACTTCCCAAAAACCAAGCACCTACACTCGTCGGTTGTTCGTTTGTTTTTTAAAGAACTGGCTATCCGGATAAACTGCCGGGCAGCGAAGAGGTGCGCATTATAGAGATGTAAAAACTCTCGTCAACACTTTTCTGAAATAATTTAATAATATTTGCACCGGCCCTGTTTTATCGGGTTATTCATTACAATGCCGCTTCACTTAAAAGACTTGAAAATGGCACTGATCACACTGGGAATCGAATCATCTTGCGACGAGACCGGCATCGCGCTGTACCAGATGGAGCGCGGCTTGCTGGCGCACGCACTGTATACGCAGGTAACCATGCACAACGAATATGGCGGCGTCGTTCCGGAGCTCGCTTCGCGTGACCATGTCCGGCGCGTCATCCCGCTGGTGCGCCAGGTCATGCGCGAAGCCGATGTGTCGCTCGCCCAGATCAGCGCAGTCGCCTATACCCAGGGGCCTGGACTGGGCGGCGCATTGCTGGTCGGTGCCAGCGTCGCAAACGCACTGGCTTACGCGCTCGATATTCCCACGATAGGCATCCATCATCTGGAAGGCCACCTGCTTTCCCCATTGCTGTCCCACCCCGCACCCGATTTCCCGTTCGTTGCCCTGCTGGTTTCCGGCGGGCACACGCAGCTGATGCGCGTGGACGGTGTGGGGCAATACACCCTGCTCGGCGAAACACTGGACGATGCCGCAGGCGAAGCCTTCGACAAGAGCGCGAAGCTGCTTGGCCTTGGTTATCCCGGCGGCCCCGCGCTGGCGAAGCTCGCCGCATCGGGCAGCCCCGGCCTGTACAAGCTGCCGCGTCCGATGCAACACAGCGGCGACCTGAATTTCAGTTTCAGCGGATTGAAAACGGCGGTGCTGACGCTGGTAAAGCAAAGCGATGACGCCGAACAGACCAAAGCCAATATCGCTTACGCAGTACAGGAAGCCATCGTCGATGTGCTGGCACACAAGGCCCGTGCTGCACTGGAGCACACCGGACTGGATCAATTGGTCGTGGCAGGCGGCGTGGGCGCAAACCGCTTGTTGCGCAGCCGCCTGACCGAAAGCGTAAGCAAGCGCGGCGGGAAAGTATTCTATCCCGACCTGGAATTCTGCACAGACAACGGCGCGATGATCGCCTTCGCAGGCGCGTTAAGGTTGGCGCAGCAACAAGGCAAAAAGGATTATCGCTTCAATGTCAAACCGCGCTGGAACCTGCAGGAAATAACGCTCTAAAAAGCCGCCGGCAGGCTACCGGAAGTTTCCCGGTTCTTATGCGCGAGAACGTCTGCGCGGTGCGGTGGCGCTGAAAACCTGTCCGCGTAATACCGCGATTTGCTGCAAAACTGGCGTCGTGACCGGTTCGAGTTTCTGCCGCATCAGGGTGCCGCCAGCCGTACTCCGTGACAAAACCGGCGCTGCCACATCGCTGTTCATGCAAGACAAAGCCAGCATCGCACGCACCTCCGAGGCGTATTCCGGAAAGCATTCCAGAAATTGACCCGCTTTTGATGAAGCATCGCGGCAAAACGCATCCACGTTTGCAAGGATTGCCTCCGGCGTTCCCCCATCGCAGCATGCGGCATGCAACGTGGGTGAAAAATATGCGGCCAGCGCATCGAGCAGTGCATTTACCACATCCTTGTCCGCGGGATAGCGCAGCATCACCTCACCGGTCTGAAGAAAGGCCTGTCCTCTGGCCGACAAGACTCGCTCAAGCTGAAGCGCATAAGGATGATCCGCCCACTGTGCCAACCTCGAACTCAGTGCGCCCCAGTCGTCGCGTGGCGAAACCATTGCCGGCAAATCGTCAGGCATGCGTTCAAGAAAACCGACATGGTAAGCGTTATCGACAGAGCCCCTGTTCCACAGCTTTTTGCGCACCCCGCCATCAACCAACCCCGGTTGCAGCAGCAGCCGGACCGTATCGATAATCGTATGCGGGGTGTTTTCGAAAGGCAGATGCTCAATAAGATATTCGGCCAATACCTTGCCCATTTTGCCCCGGACCACGCATTCGCGTTCCAACATGCGGCGTGCATTATCCGCCACAGGCATGGCCCACCATGCACGCCTCGCCAGTTCGTCGGTCAGGCCGTTTGAATACGCCACCGACACAACCGCCTCGTCCTCCCCGAGCAACAGCAGGCAATCGAGGCCCTTGTCGCGCGCTTGCCCCATGCGCGTCCAGCCGTGCAAATAAACAGGGTAGCCGCCCGGAGAACCCGTGGCATGACCGGCCAGCAATTCGCGCACCCGGCGCAGATACTGCTCATTCCTCCCGGTCGGATGAAGTTTGATAGCCGCCTCACCGCGCGAAGACAAGCCATGAACGACCATCGCCGCCTCATCGATACGGACAGCCTGAAGATCTCCGGCCATCATCACATTGAGGCGTAGTTCATCTTCCGGCGCAAGCTCCGACATGTCTATCCTTAATTCAGCTGGATGCGTTGCCCCCAAGGCACAAGCGCCTTGCCCTTGACCAGCCAGAGCACGGGGAAGGAGGATTCAACCGGAGGAAATTCTCCCTGGGCATCGGTAAAATACAGCAGCAAATCGGGCGTGCGCCCCTGACGCGAAACCCACTCGAAGACCGGCCTGAAATCGGTACCGCCTCCTCCCCGGATTGCCTTGGGCAACCTGAATTCATCCCACGATTCAAATAGCCACGGCCCATCCTCGGCAAGCGCGGTATCGCAGGCATGGAGCAAAATACGCGCGCGCAACTGCCCCTTGATTGCATCGATCTCGCTGATGAACTCATCTATCTCCTGCCCCGAGATCGAGCCGCTGGTATCGAGCACCACCAGAATATCGGCCTGTGCACTCCGCAACGAAGGCAGGATCATCTCCCCTTCACGCCTAGAGGGACGCATGTAACTGTAATCGTCGCGCGCATATTGAGTC
>JAJZEQ010000320.1 GCA_021851345.1 Pseudomonadota bacterium | reverse complement strand
GGGCGCCCTGTTCGGAAATGCCTTGGTGCAACAGGATGGGCAACGTGACGGCTATGCTGCCGTGGGCGCTTTGCTTGGATTGGCGCTCGGATTTGGATTTGCCAAATGGTTATCGTCTCGCCAAATCGGGAGGCGTTTTCAACCCTATATCACCCGGAAATGGCTGGAGTAGAAACGTCTCAGCAAGGCATTTTCCTTGGTCGCCACATATCTTTTAACCACCGCTCAAATTACAAATTATTGATGAAGGGGAGTCGCATGCTGAAAAAATTTACGAATTTGTTGATTCTGGCTTTCTGGATAAGTTGCAGCGCCTCAGCAGCGCAGACCACGGAGTTGCCCGACTTCACCGATTTGGTGGCAAAACAGGGTGCCGCGGTAGTCAATATCAGCACCACCCAGGTTTTACACAACCAGCAACGGTTGCCAAACATACCCGAGGGCGACCCGCTCTACGATTTCTTCCGTCGTTTTGCCCCGCAAATGCCGCGCGATCAGGAAACCCAGTCGCTTGGCTCTGGCTTCATCATCAGTTCTGATGGATACATCATGACCAACGCGCATGTGGTGGATCATGCCGACAAAATAACCGTGAGGTTGACCGACAAGCGGGAATTTTCCGCCAAAGTCATCGGCGCAGACAAGCGTACGGATGTTGCGTTACTGAAAATAGAAGCGGTTGGTTTGCCGAAAGTCACCGTTGGCGATCCTAGCAAGCTCAAAGTGGGCGAATGGGTGGTGGCGATCGGTTCCCCATTTGGTTTTGAGAACAGTGTTACCCAAGGCATCGTGAGTGCGATGGGGCGTTCCCTGCCGCAGGATTATTTTGTGCCATTTATTCAGACAGACGTGCCAATTAATCCCGGCAATTCCGGAGGCCCGTTGTTCAATATGAATGAGGAAGTGGTGGGGATAAATTCGCAAATCTATACCCGTTCCGGAGGGTCGATGGGCCTGTCTTTCGCTATCCCTATCGATGTGGCGATGCAGGTGTCTGAACAATTGCGCACCACCGGCAAGGTAACGCGTGGACGAATCGGCGTGACAATACAGGAATTGACAAAAGGATTGGCTGACTCGTTTGGTTTGAGCAAACCCAATGGCGCGCTCATCAGCAGTGTGGAAAAAGATGCCCCGGCAGACAAGGCGGGTATCGAGGCAAGCGATGTGATCCTTAAATTCGACGGCAAGCCGGTGAATAGTTCCAGCGATTTGCCGCGCATGGTTGCTGCGATGAAACCGGGTACCAAGGTGGCAGTCGAGCTGTGGCGCAAAGGCGGACTCAAACAAGTCACAGTTCAGATCGCGGCCATGCCGGAAGACAGCGAGACGGGTCAGCTTGGGAAGAATCAGGATGATAGCGCGGGTGAGCTGGTGTCACGCATGGGAATTTCTGTCAGCGAGTTAAGCAAGGAGCAGCAGCAGGAACTGCAAATCAATGGCGGATTGCTGGTGCAAGCGGTTAAAGGATCCGCAGCGCGTGCCGCGGGGCTGCAGCAAGGGGACGTGTTGCTGGCGATAGGCAATGTCGGGATCCGCTCCCTGGCGCAATTCGCCGAAATTATCAAACATGTTCCCAAGGGGAAGAATATCGCCTTGTTGGTGCGACGCGAGGATGCCGCCCTGTATGTGGCAATAAAGCTGGACGAAAAGTAATTACAGTCCTGCGTGTCCCGCCCAAATCGGCTAGAATTCGCGCTTCGCGAAAAGGCCGGTTCGGGCGGGATTTATATTTTGGACTCCATGCAGCAAATCCGTAATTTTTCCATCATTGCTCACATAGACCATGGCAAGTCCACGTTAGCCGATCGCATCATCCAGTTATGCGGCGGTTTGTCCGACCGCGAGATGGAAGAGCAGGTGCTGGACTCGATGGATCTGGAACGTGAACGCGGCATTACCATCAAGGCGCAGACTGCCGCGTTAAGCTACAAGGCACGCGACGGACAGTTGTATAACCTTAATCTGATCGACACACCCGGGCATGTGGACTTTTCCTACGAGGTTTCCCGTTCCTTGTCGGCATGCGAGGGCGCTCTGCTGGTGGTCGACGCATCCCAGGGCGTGGAGGCCCAGACGGTGGCGAATTGCTATACCGCGCTGGATCTTGGTGTCGAAGTGGTGCCGGTGCTGAACAAGATAGACTTGCCTTCGGCGAATCCGGAAAATGCCATCGAAGAAATCGAAGATGTGATCGGTATCGATGCGCAGGACGCGACGCGTTGCTCGGCCAAAACCGGCGAGGGCGTGCAGGATGTTCTTGAAGCGCTGATCTTGAGGGTGCCCGCACCCAAGGGTGATCCTGGCGCGCCGCTGCAGGCCTTGATCATCGATTCCTGGTTCGACAATTATGTAGGTGTGGTGATGCTGGTGCGGGTGATGAACGGCACGCTCAGACCCAAGGAAAAGATCCTGTTTATGGCCACCGGAGCACAGCATCTTACCGAGCACATCGGCGTGTTCACCCCCAAGTCGCAGAACCGGGAAAGTTTAAGCGCAGGCCAGGTAGGCTTTGTCATCGCGGGCGTCAAGGAACTGAAAGCGGCCAAGGTCGGCGACACCATTACCCATCTTGCCAAGCCGTCGCAGCAGGCATTGCCGGGCTTCAAGGAAGTGCAGCCGCAGGTGTTTGCCGGGCTGTTTCCGGTGGAGTCGAACCAGTACGAGGCATTGCGCGACTCGCTGGAGAAACTCAAGCTGAACGATGCCGCTCTGCGTTACGAACCGGAAGTGTCGCAGGCACTGGGATTCGGGTTCCGCTGCGGTTTTCTCGGCCTGCTGCACATGGAAATCGTGCAGGAGCGGCTGGAGCGCGAGTTCGACATGGATTTGATCACCACCGCGCCCACCGTGATTTACGAGGTGGTGCAGCGCGACGGCAAGGTGTTGACCGTGGACAATCCGTCCAAGATGCCCGACCCGTCCAAAATAGACGAAATCCGCGAGCCGATTGTCACGGTGAACCTGTATATGCCGCTGGAATATGTCGGTGCTGTCATCACGCTGTGCACCCAAAAGCGCGGCACGCAAATCAATATCAGTTATCACGGCAAGCAGGTGAATCTGGTGTATGAAATGCCGATGGCGGAAATCGTGATGGATTTCTTTGACAAGCTTAAGTCGATATCGCGCGGCTATGCATCCATGGATTACGAGTTCAAAGAGTATCGCCCCGCCGATGTGGTAAAGGTTGATATGCTGATAAACAGCGAAAAGGTCGATGCGCTCTCGGTGATTGTTCACCGCGCCAACAGCCAGCATCGCGGGCGTGAAGTGGCGGCCAAGATGCGCGAGCTGATTCCCCGCCAGATGTATGATGTGGCCATACAGGCGACCATCGGTTCGAATATCATTGCGCGCGAGAACGTCAAGGCCATGAGAAAAAATGTGCTGGCAAAGTGTTATGGCGGCGACATTTCGCGCAAGAAGAAATTGCTGGAAAAGCAGAAGGCCGGCAAAAAGCGCATGAAACAGGTGGGCAGTGTCGAAATACCGCAGGAGGCTTTCCTGGCAATCCTGCGCGTCGATGATTAAGGAGCGGTTATGGATTTTGAAATGATCATGTTCGTGTTGCTGCTGATTACCGGCGGAGTGTGGTTGCTGGACATTTTTTCCCTGGCGGCCAGGCGCGGCAGCGGGGTTGCCGAGCCCTGGTGGGTGGACTATGCCAAGAGCTTTTTCCCGGTGATACTGGTGGTGTTTTGCATTCGCTCCTTTTTGGTCGAACCGTTCAAGATTCCATCCGGTTCTATGGTTCCGACACTGCAGGTGGGTGATTTCATACTGGTCAACAAATTCACCTATGGAGTGCGGCTGCCTGTCATCAACCAGCAGATCATTCCGGTGAACAAACCGCAGCGCGGCGATGTGATGGTGTTTCGCTATCCTGAAAATCCAACTCTCGATTACATCAAGCGCGTGGTCGGGCTGCCTGGCGACACCGTCGAATACCGCAACAAACGATTGTGGATAAACGGGGTAGAACAAGTCCAGGAAGCGGACGGGGAATACAATTACGTTGAGTCGGGTTTGAATTTTGTGCATACTGAAAAGCGTATCGAGACGTTGGGCAATCGCAAGCACGCGATACTGATCAACCCTGATATGCCAACTTTACACCTGAGTGCGGTAGCCGAGTTTGACGGTCGCGACAATTGCAGCTATGACAATGAAATGGTGCGCTGCAAAGTGCCCCAGGGGGAGTACTTCATGATGGGTGACAATCGCGATAACAGCCGCGATAGCCGCTACTGGGGATTTGTTCCGGACAACAATATCGTCGGGAAGGCATTTTTCATTTGGATGAATTTTTCCGATTTGAAGCGTATCGGTATGTTTATCAATTAGGCCTGGGGGAAATAATGAATACAGCAATGCCAGCAAAGCAACGCGGATTTACACTCGGCGGGTTCGTTCTTTGGGCTTTTTTGCTGGTGATTTTGCTCACCACCGGCATGAAACTTGTTCCTGCCTATATAGAAGCAGGGCAGATCAAGCATATCTTCACAACGATTGCGCATGATCCCGATATGCAAAAAGCCACACCCCATGATATCCAGGCAGCGTTTGACAGGCAGGCTTCGATAGATGCCATTACCGCTATCAATTCCGGTGATATTGATATTGCCAGCAACGCCGGGAGACCGGTGCTTAGCGCCAACTACGCCGTCAAGATCCATCTGGTAGGCAATATCAGTTTTTATATCGAATTCAATCCGACCAGTGCGGGCAATTAAACACAGCAAGACAGCGCAGGAAGCCTCGCGCGACAGTTCACTATCCATCAAGCTGGGTTATGTTTTCAAGCAGCCGCAGCTATTGCAACGCGCGCTGACACATCGCAGCTATGCGCCGGAGCATAACGAGCGCCTTGAGTTTCTGGGTGACAGCATCCTGGGCTGCGTAATCGCGAAACATCTGTATAACAGCTACCCGCTGCTCAGCGAAGGCGAGCTGTCGCGGCTGCGTTCCAGCCTGGTCAAGGAAGAAACGCTTGCGATACTCGCGCTGGAACTCGATCTGGGCAGTTATCTGAGGTTGGGTGAGGGCGAACTCAAAAGCGGCGGTTTCCGCCGCCCCTCCATCCTGGCGGACGCTCTGGAAGCCTTGTTTGGCGCGGTATTCCTTGACAGCGGCTTTGCCGGTGCCGAAAAGACCGTGCTGAATTTGTACCTTCCTTATCTGGAAAGAGTCGATATACAGGGCCAGGGCAAGGACGCCAAAACCAGGTTGCAGGAATATCTGCAAGCCAGGCGCATCCCCTTGCCGAGTTACAGTGTTATCGCCACGCAAGGGGAGGCTCATGCGCAATCTTTTGAAGTGGAATGCGCCATCCCCTCGTTAAGAGTGTCGGCTAGGGGTTCGGGAGCAAGCCGGCGCAATGCGGAACAGCAGGCAGCCCATGCAGCCTATCAAACAATTCTGTCCGGCCATGACGATAATTAACGATACCTTGCCATGACTAATGCCGGATTTGCAAAAAGCTTTACTGCCATATTTTATTTGCTTCGCAGCAGGCTGCGGAGATTGACCTTGATTATCCAAAAATGACCGAACAACACAATCCGGATTTTCGCAGCGGCTTCATCGCCATAGTCGGCCGGCCCAATGTGGGTAAATCCACGCTGCTAAACCACCTGATCGGACAAAAGATCAGCATCACTTCGCGCAAGGCGCAAACCACCCGGCATCGTATCCACGGTATCTTTACCGACGAGCATGCCCAGTTTGTATTCGTCGACACGCCCGGATTCCAGACCAAACATCTCAACGCACTCAATCGCGGCATGAACCGTGTGGTGACCGGCAGTTTACGCGACGTGCAGGTGGTCATGTATGTGCTCGAAGCGCTGCATTATGACGAGCGCGACCAGGAAGTGCTCAAGCTGTTGCCGACAGACCGCCCGGTATTGCTGGTGATCAACAAGATAGACGAGGTGGCGGACAAGGGAAAATTGTTCGCGTTTGCCGAACGTGTCGCGCTGGATTTCAAATTCTCCGACATCGTGCCGGTGAGCGCCAAGCTGGGCAGCAAGCTTGACGAATTGCGCGAGGCGCTGCGCCGCCATCTGCCGCAGGGCGAATTGATCTACGACAAGGACGATATCACCGACCGCAGCGAAAAATTCCTGGCGGCAGAAATATTGCGCGAAAAAGTCTTTCGCTATACCGGGGACGAGTTGCCCTACTCCACCAGCGTGGTGATAGAGCAATTCAAAATGGAGGGCAAGCTGCGCCGCATCCATGCCGCCATCCTGGTTGACCGGGAGGCGCACAAAGCCATGTTGATCGGAAAAAAAGGCGAAAAACTGAAAGAGATCGCCACCCAGGCGCGCCTGGATATGGAAAAGCTGTTCGACGGAAAAGTATTTCTGGAAGTGTTCGTCAAATTGCGCAGCGGCTGGGCTGATGACGAGCGCGTGCTGCGCAGCCTGGGTTACGAATGACCGCGGGTTACTGATGACCGCATCAAGCCGCAACAAACAGCAGGACGAATTGGCATTTGTATTGCACAGCTATCCGTTTCGCGAAACCAGCCTGATCATCGATGCGTTCAGCCGGTCGCACGGGCGGCTGGCAATCGTGGCGCGAGGCGCGAGGCGCCCCAAGTCCGG
This sequence comes from Pseudomonadota bacterium, assembly GCA_021851345.1. Taxonomy (GTDB): domain Bacteria; phylum Pseudomonadota; class Gammaproteobacteria; order Burkholderiales; family Gallionellaceae; genus Gallionella. The sequence continues at coordinate 6,068 of JAJZEQ010000320.1, read as the reverse complement.
CCTGCGCGGCCTGCTGATGAACTTCCAGCCGCTGTTGTTGAGCTGGTTCGGCAAAGGTGAATTGCGGACTTTGCACAGCGCGGAATGGCAGGGCGGACAGCCCTACCTGCAAGGCACTGCACTGATGTGTGGATTCTATCTGAACGAATTGCTGCTCAACCTGCTGGCGCAGGACGATCCGCATGAGCAGTTGTTCGATTATTACCGCGCCACCCTGTACCGCCTGGCCCACGAAACAGACCATGCCGGAACGCTGCGCTGCTTTGAAAAACACCTGCTTCAGGAGCTGGGCTATGCGCTGGTGCTGGATCGCGAGGCCGGCAGCGGCAAGGCGATACAGGCTGAACTCTGCTATCGTTATGCCATGGAGCGCGGGGCGCTTCCCGATGACGGCGATGACCGGACAGGAATACAATTGCTGGGCAAGACCTTGCTGGACATGTCCGCTGACGACTATACCGACCCGGTCACAGCGCAACAGAGCAAGCAACTGATGCGAATGTTGCTGAACCATCATCTGGGCGGCAAAGTTCTGCACACCCGTGAATTGATCAAGGATCTGCAAAAACTATGATAAAACTTGGACTGAACATAGACCACGTCGCCACCTTGCGCCAGGTGCGCGGCGCGCGATATCCGAACGTGGTGCGCGCCGCGTTACTGGTGGAATCCGCCGGTGCCGATGCGATCACACTGCACCTGCGTGAAGACCGTCGCCACATCCAGGACCGCGATGTGAACGCCCTGCGCGACATGCTGCAGATTCGCATGAACCTGGAAAGCGCTGTTACCGAAGAAATGATCGCCATCGCGCTGCGCGTCAAACCGCACGACCTGTGTCTGGTGCCGGAACGTCGCGAGGAGCTGACCACCGAAGGCGGCCTGGACGTGGTGCGTTATTTCGACACCATCAAGGCTGCCTGTGCGCGCTGTGCCGAGGCGGGCATCCGCGTGTCCCTGTTCATCGATCCGGACTCAAGGCAGATCGATGCCGCGCGCCGCGCCGGCGCGCCGGTGGTTGAGCTGCATACCGGAAAATATGCCGATGCGGACAATGTGCCCGGACACAGGCTTGAACTGGAGCGCATCCGCATCGCCGTGGAGCATGCCCATGCACAGGGACTGCAGGTGAATGCCGGGCACGGACTGAACTACCACAACGTGCAGCCCATCGTGGCGATCCCCAATCTGGTCGAGCTCAATATCGGCCACGCCATCATCGCGGAATCATTGTTCATCGGGCTGGAAGCGGCAGTGAAAAAGATGAAGGCATTGTTGTCTGAGAATTCAGAGAAATCATAGCGAGCAACTAGAGTGCAAGGAGCCGCACATAACCAGCGACTTGCCCGCAGTTGCGGGCTTATTGAGGGTTTCATATTTGATGACAGTGACACATCTTTCGGAATGCGGTAAGGGGAAATTAAAGAACTGGCACGTCATTCCCGCGAATTCGGGGAATCCGGAATGCCTCGTCATTGCAGCAAGGCTTTAGCTGCGAGCGATGACACAAACACCTGTCATTGCGATAACCAGCGACTTGCCAGCTTGCTGGCTTAGTCGATTGGCTATAACCAACCACTTGGCAACCGTCTTCTGGTTGCTTAGTGGGATGGCTAGTCGTTCCATCAGGAGGCGAAGCCGACGCGGCAATCCAGTAATGCTGTCATTGCGAGAAGGCGTAGCCGACGTGGCAATCCAGATGGTTTTAAAAAAATGCATCTTGGTCTTGCTGGATTGCTTCACTTCATTCGCAATGACGACAAGGGTGTCGCGAATTATGGAAGTATCAATAGTCGAATGGCTAGGAGTTTTATCAGTGAAAGACGAGACATACCTCAAGGGTAGGTACACCCGCAAGGGGCAGGCCGTGCGGTTCCCGTCGCTAAAGCGACGACCGCTACGCTCAGGATTGAGCGAGCACGCGACGCAGCGAACGGAAGGGTGGCTGCATGGCAGCCGGGTACCCGTCGGCCTGCTCCCTGCGGGTGGATCTGGCTGCGCAGTAGACTTATCATGATACACGGCATCGGCGCGGACATTGTCGAGTATGCCCGCATTGAGGCAGTGTGGACGCGCTATGGCGAGCGTTTCGCCCGGCGCGTCCTGAGCGACAGCGAATTATCCGGTTTCAAATCCGGCCCCCATGCCGCCCGGTTCCTGGCAAAACGATTCGCCGCCAAGGAGGCATTTTCCAAGGCGGTTGGCAGCGGGCTGCGCGAGCCGGTCAGCCTGAGCCGCATCAGCATCACCCATGACGGCCTCGGCAAGCCGGCGCTGCAATTCGACGCCGTGCTGCGCGCCCATCTGGCGCAATTGGGTATCAGCGGACATCATCTTTCCCTCAGCGACGAACGAACCATGATCGTCGCTTTCGTGGTGCTGGAAACCGGCTAGCAGTCCCGCTGATCATTTTCTTGCCCTATCGAGGCAATGAACTGGCCGAGACAGACCAGCCCTTTCGGCCAAAGGCCCAGCTTCGCCGCCGACCCGATATGGCCAAGCGATCCAACATCGACAAGATGAGATCCCCAAGCGGACGCGAAGGCTTCGGCCCGCTCGAAGGCAACCCGCTCGTCGTTATGGCTGGCGAGAACCACCGAAGGGAAGGGCAGGCGCTTCATGATTATCGGGTTGAAGCCGAGCATGGGGTTCCCCGGAGTGCCGGCGAATTGATCAACGTCGCTGGTCGCAACCAGGAATGCTCCGGCCACGGATGTGGCGTCTTCCTCCTGCGACCAGCGCGTGACAAGCGCTGTCCCCAGGCTGTGGGCAACCAGCAGAACCGGCCTTCCGCATTGTCTGACCGCCTCGGTAAGCCGGCGGGACCAGGCGGAATAGACCGGCACATCCCAGTCGTCCTGCTCAACGCGACGCATATTTTGGAATGCCGCTTCCCAGTGCGTCTGCCAGTGGTCAGGCCCGGAATTGTGCCATCCGGGGACAATCAGAATGTCAAAGTTGTTGATATCGATCATTCCAGGTTCCTGTCGAAAATGCCGGGAGCGCCCGGACAAAAAACGTGGTGGCGATAATTTTGTTCAATGGCACACAATGAATCAGCCGTAAGCGCTAACGAGACCAGCGGCTGATGAGTTCGAACCGCGGACCATATGGCCGGCCCTTGCCGGACTCCAGCAATTGCTTCAAACCGATCAGGAAGCAGGCCCATTGTGTGCTGCAGTGATGCATGAATTCCACTTCCTCTCTCCATCCGCAATGCTTGAACAGCAGCACTGTCTCCCCGTCCTGGCTGCTGATATCGAAGTGGATGCGCGTATCGATCCACTCCGCTGGCCCGGCCACGCATTTCCATCGCACTCGCGCCGGCGGAGTCAACTCCAGCACCTGAAATGCGGGCCCTCCCTTGCCAAAAATGAATTGCAGGACAGATCCAACTGCCGACTCACCGTTGACATTTTCGGTCCACCACGAAGCGACACCCTCGCGGGTTGCGACCGCCTGATAAACCCTTTCGGCAGCGGCCCCTTCGATTCCGATCCTGTGAACGATGTTTGGCACGTGTATCTTCTTGCGGTTATTGCGGCCTACCGTAAAGCTAAGGGGCGCGCCGCTTTTGGCGCGTCCCGCTTGAGCGAAGGGTCAGACTGGTCGAGGGCTCAACAAGCCGCCCAGAAACAAACTTGTGAAGCACGCTGGCGATTAACGTCTGATATGGCATGCCCTCTTCAAGCGCACGGGCTTGAATATCCATCAAGTCTGGCGTGGACAGGCGAATGTTGATCCGCTTTTCCTTGAGAAAAGTAGCTGTGGCAGCAGCTTTGAATTTTGCCAATTTTGCCTTTGAAGGAGAGGTGGACCTGAGTTCACCCTTTTCATAGGCATCCAAAATATCCTTCTCAAATGCATCAAGTTTTTTCATCAGTGTTGCTCCTCAGCAAATAGTCTCTGGTAGCCTTTCTGCTGGGAATCACTGTCTTCAGAAAATAGTGATCCGGCTCTTCAACATAAGGCACCAGGTAAACATAACCATCAAATGCCACGACAAGAACGGATTGGTTGGGATATTTCTCCGTGTTCGGGTGGCGCAATTCATCCAGCAGACCATCCGCCTCAATAGCAAGTGCTATTACCTCGAACGAAATATCACGCTCAACCTTCAGCTCCTCGTTTTTATCGTGGTTCCAGCGAAATGGTTTCATGCAGCCAGTTTATCTTGATGTGTGCCTATTGTCACCTTTTGTGGCGGGGTGTCTAACGAAAGTGAGGGGCTGCGCGCTTCTGGCGAGTCCCTTTTGAACGCCGGGTTCGGCCTTTACCTCACACTCTGCGTGAATGGCGCGAGACGTAGTTACGCAGCACTTCGTCCATGCGTGACTGCCAACCTTCACCGGATGACTTAAAGAATTCCAAGACCTCCTGGCTGTAGCGCACTGATACAAGTTGCTTTGTATTCTCGGACTTGGGGCGTCCGCGCAGAGCTCGTATTGGAACCATTGCTTTTAACTGCTTAGGTGTGAGCGGCAGAGCGTCTGGATCAGCCTTGGCAGCAGCGATAATAACCTTGTCTTCTTGCAAGGTAGGCATAACAACTGAAGGACGTTTAGATATTTTTGACATAGTGTGTTACCTCGCGTCGATTGGCTTGGCGCAGGCTAATAATCCTTCGCATTTTGCCACGTTCAACAAATGCCACGTAGTAGAGGATGCCGGTCTTTGGAGCGAGTGCAATCATGCGCAATTCGCCGTACTCGAAGCGGTCATCGACCCAAATCAGCGCAGCTTCTCAATTGAGCTCGTCTGCCAAGGAAAGAGAAACGCCGTGTTTCGCCTGGTTTGCTACATCTTTGGCTTTGTCGAACTCGATTTTCATGATTTACTGTAGCTACAATAAATACATTTGTCAATCGAGAAGTGTGGCGTGTTATTACTGAGCCGAACGTTCTAATTCACCGGCGCTGCATAGCTTTATCGTGCAGCGTCCGGTGGAATGAATATAAATGGACTTCCCGCATTCGTAGAGCGGCTAAACCGCACGGCATCAAATGTGCCAAGATTGAATTCCGGTCAATCTAAATAACGAAGGAAAAGTCCACATAAATATTACGACAGTTGGCATTGATCTCGCAAAAGATATTATCACGGTATACGCGCAGGATCCTCAGGGGCGAAGCGTTTTGTCGCGCAACTTCCGGTTCAAGGAACTGGCCGAATGGCTGGTGCAATTACCTGCCGGCTGTTTGGTCGGCATGGAAGCCTGCAGCACCGCGCATTACTGGGGGCGGCGCATGCAAACCATGGGCTTGCACCCGCGCCTGATGGCCGCCGAGTTTGTGCAAGCCTTCCGCAAGAGCAAGTCTGCCAAAAACGACCACAACGATGCCGAAGCCATCGCCATTGCCGTGCGCCAGTCCACCATGCGCTTTGTTGCGATCAAGAATGAAAGCCAGCAAAGCAGATTGGCCTGGCACCGGGTACGCGAAGGCTGGAAAGAAGAACGCACCGCGCTGATCAACCGCTGCCGCGGCCTGTTGCTGGAATTCGGTTACCCGATCGCCCGCAGTGCGGCGGCATTCCAGCGCGGCTTAAAAATCTGTCTGCAAGAAGAAAACCTGCCTCCGAACTTGCGCCGACTGCTGGCGCAGATCAATGACCAGCTACAACAACTGGATCACCAGCTGGCCCTGTGCGACCGCGAGATCGCACAATCCGCGCGCGACGATGAAGCGGCCAAGCGTCTGCAGGCAGTGGCCGGGGTAGGCGTGATCACCGCCGATGCTATCTGTGCCACTGTCGGCAATGCGCATGACTTCAAGAACGGCCGACAGTTTGCCGCGTGGATCGGACTCACGCCCCGGCAATACTCCAGCGGCGGCAATACCAAGTTGGGGCGCATCAGCCGACGCGGCGATGCCTACTTGCGCAGCCTGCTGGTACAGGGTGCGCGCTCCACGCTACAGGTCACCCTGAAGAAATCCCCGGAGCAGCTTAACCGGATGCAGCAATGGATCATCCGCTTGTATGGGCGGGTGGGATACCACAAGACGCTGGTCGCCATTGCCAACAAACACGCCCGGCAACTGTGGGCCTTGCTGCAAAGGGAGAGGCCT
>JAJZEQ010000234.1 GCA_021851345.1 Pseudomonadota bacterium | reverse complement strand
GATGACCGCGAACCATACTCCCGCCGAGATGCAGGCATTGGAGCCTCAGCTCAGGGAACTGGCGGTGATTTTTCATGCAGTGGGAGAAGTCAGGGAGGGCGATGTGGTGGCACTGGATTATCTTCCCGATCACGGCACACGGTTCATTGTGAACGGGGCGCTGAAAGGCAGTATTCCCGGTGAGGTGTTCAATCGTGCGCTGTTCAAGATATGGCTGGGCGACAAACCCGCCCAACCTGACCTGAAACAAAAGATGCTGGGGTTGTAGTGGACGAGGCAGACCGGCTCAATGCTGATTTCAACTCGGCCAGGCTTGACCAGGCTGCTTTGCTGCAGGCCATGCAGGTGCAGGGCGAGCCTTGGCATGATCTGGTGAAAGAGCGTTGCCCGTATCTGTTTGCCGCTGTGCCGCTGTTCATTTCTACTTTCCAGTTGCGCGCAATGTACGAGGTGATTTCGGCAGTGGAAAAAGTGGTGGCACTTGCCGGGTGGCAGGCGGCAGGCGCTGAAACTCCGCCCGTCGCCAAGGGCGTGTTTTTAGGCTATGACTTTCATCTTGACCAGCAGGGCGCGCACCTGATCGAAATCAATACCAATGCGGGAGGCGCTTTCCTTAACCAGCTTTTGATCGACAGCCAGCGCGACGCTGACCTGCCGGGCAAAACAGCCGCCGTTGAAAATCTGGAAGCATCAATTCTGGCGATGTTCCGCAACGAATGGCGTTTGGAACGCGGCTCCGCGCCGTTCAAAACGGTCGCCATCGTCGACCAGCAACCGGAAGATCAATACCTGTACCCGGAATTCCTGCTGGCAAAAAAATGGATTGAAAGCGCCGGGATTGCAGTGCACATCGCCGACCCCTCGGCGTTGCAGTTGCGTGAGGACGGCTTGCACTTCGGCCATGAAAAGATCGATATGGTTTACAACCGACTGACCGACTTTTCCCTGCAAAAATTTCCTGTGTTACGGCAGGCATACCTGGATGGGCGTGTGGTGCTGACACCGCATCCGCATGCCTACGCGCGATACGCGGACAAGCGCAACCTGGTGCGATTGAGCGACGTGGAAGGCTTGCGCGCACTGGGCGTGAACGAAGACGACATCTCCGTTCTGTATGCCGGCATTCCCCATACCGTTGCAGTGCAACCGGATATGGAGGAGCAATTGTGGAAGGAACGCAAGCAATGGTTTTTCAAGCCCGGCAGCGGCTACGGCGGAAAAGGCGCATACAACGGGGCGAAAGTAACCAAACGCGTGTTCGGCGAGATATTGCATGGAGATTATGTCGCGCAAAAACTGGTGCAGCCGGGTGCACGCGCGGTATGCGTGGACGATGCCGGGGCTGCTGCGCTCAAGTACGATGTGCGCTGTTATGTGTATGAAGGCCAGATCCAGTTGGTGGCCGCGCGGCTGTACCAGGGACAGACCACCAATTTTCGCACGCCGGGCGGAGGTTTTGCGCTGGTGCGTGTTGTAGAATGACGCCCATGTTATGCATGGATGAATCAATGTTTACAGGGGCGCAGTGATGTTTTACGCTTTTCTCGCAATTGGAACCGGCGCGGCATTGGGCGCTTGGCTGCGCTGGGGTTTGGGGCTGTGGTTTAATCCTGTGCTGCCGGAATTGCCGCTGGGCACACTGTCCGCCAATTTGATTGGCGGCTACCTGATCGGCCTCGCGGTGGCCTTTTTCACGCAATATCCCGGGCTGTCGCCTGAATGGCGGCTGCTCATCATCACCGGCTTTCTTGGCGGACTGACCACTTTTTCCACGTTTTCGGCAGAGACGGTCACGCTGTTGCTGCGCGGACAGTATGCGTGGGGATCGGCGATCATCGTCGGCCATCTGGGCGGCTCGCTGCTGATGACGGTGCTGGGGATACAGACTTTCAAATGGCTGCATAATTAACGCGGGCTTCGCGCAGCGACACATCATCACTCTCCCCTTCCGGGGGAGAGGTAGGAGAGAGGGATCGGACACGGCGGCAGCTACGTTCATCATCTATAATTGCTGCCGATATGTCCGTTAGGAGCTCAATCGTGAATTTGCTTTCGTTCTATATCAGTGAAAAGCAGCATCATGCCGGCATGCCCATGTATGAGTGGTTGCTGGAAGAGGCCAGGTCTCTGGGAGTGCACGGAGGTTCGGCATTTCGCGCGATTGCCGGATTCGGCCGGCATGGGCGCATGCACGAAGAGACCTTTTTCGAGCTGGCGGGCGAGCTCGCGGTCAAGGTCGAGTTCATTGTAGATGACACGCTTGCCGAACAATTACTGGAGAAGATTCGCAGTCATGGCTTGAAACTTTTTCATGTGCGGCAACGGGTGCAGACGGGCGGGATTTGAGGCTGGCCCGACCCGCTAATCAGCGCTGTTCCCGGGAAGATGGCTGCTTTTTTTGCGGCGGGACGAATACGGTGGGCTGCGATGGCTCCATCCGCAATAGTGAAAGTATCCTGCCGTCACTTTTCCCCACCAGGACTGTCTCGTTACGGTATTTTGCGCGCAGCGGGAGGAAGCCGACATCCGATTCGGCTCTCCCGCTGGCGCGTACCGAATCATCGATATCGGCGCTGTGCCCGGGGTTCTGTTTCTTCAGTTCCGAAATGGGCATCGCCGCACGTCCGGCAACGGCCATATGTTCCTCGTACGGCATGTAGTATTGCGGAAACTGCGGCAAATCCTTGCCGGAAAATGCGCCCAGCACCACTTCGTTGCGCTCTTTGATATCGGCGGGCATTTCCGAGTAGACATATACCGGACCGGTGAGCGGAAGCGAACGGTATTCCGGATTTTTGGCCTTGGCGATATCCTCTTTGCTCAACATGTTGGCGGTAACCAGGTCGAAGGAATCTCTGCTGAACACCATGAATACAGGCCGTGCCTGAAACACCACACTCATGCCGTAGACCAGTGCCGCAACCTGCAGTATCGCGATCACCGACAAATCGAAAGTCAGCGCCCTGCGGCTCTTGCCGGGGTTGAA
>JAJZEQ010000018.1 GCA_021851345.1 Pseudomonadota bacterium | reverse complement strand
CCGATCTGTGAAAAATGAACAGGCCGATTTTCCGCTGGTCTTTTTTGGCGCTATCGCTGCTGTCGTTTGCCGGTTGCAGCACGCCGCCAACGAAAGACTCCACATCCTACAAGAGCGCCAAGGTGCACACGGAACTGGCCAGCCTGTATTACCAGCGTTCGCAAATGGGCATCGCACTGGACGAGCTGAAGCAAGCCGTGAAGGCCGATCCGGACTATGCGCCGGCCTACAGCGTAAGGGGTCTGGTGCATATGTCATTGCGCGAGGACAAGGATGCAGAGGCGGATTTCAGGAAAAGCCTGAGCCTCGATGATACGGATTCCGACACGCACAACAATTACGGCTGGTTTTTGTGCCAGCGCGGCAGGGAAAATGAATCCATCCCGCAGTTCATGGCAGCGATAAAAAACCCCTTGTATCCGACCCCGGGCCGCGCCTATCTGAATGCCGGACTTTGTTCCAGGAAAGCCGGCAACAACAAGGATGCCGAGGATTTTTTTAAACAGGCACTGGCCGTGCAACCCGGATTGACGCAGGCGATCTTTGCGCTGGCAGAATTGAACTTTGCAGAAGGTGATTACCCCGCTGCCAGGCAGTATTTCGTGAATTTTGCCAAAAAGACCGACGGGCTGACCGCGGAACAACTCTGGCTCGGTGTGCGCATCAGCCGCAAGACCGGAGACCGTATTTCAGAGGGGAGCTATGGCATGCAACTACGCAATCGTTATCCTGATGCGCATGAAACACAATTGCTGCTGGGTGGTAAATGATGGAAAACATTCCTGAAAACAATTCCGGGCAGGGCAACAATTCCGGCCCCAAACAGGCGGCTTCAGCAGGAAAAATGCTGCGCGAGGCGCGCGAAAAACGCGGCTTGACCGTGGCAGAAGTGGCCGGGCAAATCAAATTCGCGCCGCGCCAGATACAGGCGCTGGAAGCGGACGATTTCAAAAACCTGCCCGAGGCCGCATTCTTGCGCGGCTTTGTGCGCAGCTATGCCAAGATATTGCGACTGGATGCGGAAATATTGCTGGCGAGCCTGCCGCTGGCCAAAGCGCCCGCTCTGGAAACACCCACCTCTGCGGTTGATGTTCCGTTTCCGAGCGATCAGTCGAATCGCCAGCAAAATATCATCTGGTTAAGTGCCGCAATCGTGCTGGCCCTGATGGTGGCGGGATTTTCGTACTGGCATTTTAAAGCTCCGCCCAGACATGCGAAAGAATTGCTTAAGGAAACGCCCAAAGAGCTGTCTAAAGAGCAGCCGATAGAACAGCCCAGGGAACAGCCCAGGGAGGAGTTCAAGGAACAGCCCAGAGAACAGCCCGAAACAAAGCGGACTGAAGCGCCCGTTGCGCGGCTCCCGAGCGCGAAGATGCTCTCGGAACCGCTGGTGCTGAAACCCAGCACCATCGAACCGATTGTCCATGCCACACCCAAGCTCCGGTCCTCAGTGGCGGCATCTTCGGTCCGGGAAGCGAAGACGCTAGCCGCGAAGCGCACTGCTTCCGCCAGGAAAACCGCATCAGAGCTTGCGCCAGCAAGTTCCGTGACATCTTCCGGCACCAGCGAGGCGCCCTCGGAATTGCTGCTGCTGTTTGGTGACGAATCATGGACAGAAATCAAGGATAGGGACGGCAACATCCTGTCGTCGCAGGTCAACCCGCCCGGCAGCGAATTGCGGGTGCAAGGTAACCCGCCGTTCTCGATGCTGATCGGCCATGCCGCATCGGCCAGCCTGTTTTTCCATGGCAAGGAAATCAATCTGAAGCCGTATATCAACCAGTACAGCGAAGTGGCGCACCTGAAGCTGAAGTGAACATGAGCGCAGCTATCATCATACGTCGCCCGTCCCAGCGGGTGTTGGTCGGCAAGGTCATGCTGGGCGGCGGTGCGCCCATCGTGGTGCAGGCCATGACCAACACCGACACTGCCGATGCGGAAGCAACCGCCAAACAGGTATTCGAGTTGGCCAAGGCCGGCTCCGAACTGGTGCGCATCACGGTCAACACTCCCGAGGCTGCGGCGCAGGTGGCGGACATACGCGCGCGTCTGGACGACATGGGTTGCGATGTGCCGCTGGTCGGGGACTTCCATTACAACGGCCATCGCCTGCTCACCGATTACCCGGATTGCGCGCAGGCATTGGCGAAATACCGCATCAATCCGGGCAACGTCGGACGCAGCCGCAAGGAAGACGATCCGTTCACGATGATGATAAAAACCGCCATCCGTTACGACAAGCCGGTGCGCATCGGGGTGAACTGGGGCAGCTTGGACCAGAACCTGGTGGTGCGCATGATGGACGAGAACTCGCGCCTGGCGCAGCCCAGGACGGCGGGCGAAGTGACCCGCGCTGCGCTGATCGCATCGGCGCTGGAAAGCGCGGGCCGGGCCGAGCAGCTGGGCATGGCGCACAACCGCATCGTGTTGTCATGCAAGGTCAGCGATGTGCAGGATCTGATCGCGGTCTACCGTTCCCTGAAGCTGCAGTGCGACTACGCGCTGCATCTCGGGCTGACCGAAGCGGGCATGGGTTCCAAAGGGATCGTTGCTTCGACCGCGGCACTGTCGGTGCTGCTGCAGGAAGGCATAGGCGACACGATACGCATCTCGCTGACCCCGGAACCGGGCGGCGACCGCACCCAGGAAGTGCTGGTCGGACAGGAGATATTGCAGACGATGGGACTGCGCGCGTTTGCGCCCATGGTGACGGCTTGTCCCGGTTGCGGACGGACCACCAGCAGCTTCTTCCAGGAACTGGCACAAAGCATCCAGGCCCATTTGCGCACCCAGATGCCGGTCTGGCGGGAGCGCCATGAAGGCGTGGAGAACATGACTGTGGCGGTGATGGGTTGTGTGGTCAACGGCCCCGGCGAAAGCAAGCTGGCCAATATCGGCATCAGCCTGCCGGGCACCGGTGAAAGCCCGGCCGCACCTGTTTATATCGATGGCCAGAAAGCCATGACCCTGCGCGGCGACAACATTGCGGCAGAATTCACGCACATTGTCGACGAATATGTTGAACGGAAATACGCGAGGCGGGAAGCAGCGGCCGGCTTGTAGCCCGCGGCTACCGGCTGCACGCCAGGATTTTTTATGAGTAACGAGACGCTCCAGGCCGTACGCGGCATGAATGATATTCTGCCGGACGAGGCGGAGCTGTGGCTGTGGTTCGAGGAGCTTGCGCGGGATTGGCTGCACAGCTACGGCTACCGCAACATCCGCATGCCGCTGGTCGAACCGACCGCATTGTTCAAGCGCGCCATCGGCGAAGTGACCGACATCGTCGAAAAAGAGATGTACAGTTTCGCTGATGCGCTCAACGGCGACCTGCTGACATTGCGTCCCGAGGGCACGGCTTCCTGCGTGCGCGCCGTGCTGCAGCACAATTTGCTGTATAACGCACCGCAGCGTCTGTATTACAGCGGGCCGATGTTCCGCCACGAACGCCCGCAAAAAGGGCGTTACCGCCAGTTCCACCAGTTCGGCGTGGAAGCGCTGGGCTTTGCCGGGCCGGATATCGATGCCGAGCAGATCGTGATGTGCGCGCGGCTGTGGAACAAGCTCGGCCTGCGCGATGTGTCGCTGCAATTGAACACGCTGGGTGATGCGGCTGCGCGCAACCGTCATCGCGCCAAGCTGATCGCATATTTAGAGCAGTTTGACGCTGATCTGGAAGCGAATGTGTCGATGTCTTTGGATGCCGATGCGAAACGACGCTTGCACAGCAACCCGTTGCGCATCCTGGACAGCAAGAATCCGGCGATGCAGCAAATCATCGCACAGGCACCCAAACTGTGGGACGAACTGGAAGACGACGCGCTAAAGCATTTTGATGAAGTGCGGGCGATACTCAAGCGCCACGATGTGCCGTTCGAGATCAATCCGCGCCTGGTGCGCGGACTGGACTACTACAACCGCACCGTGTTCGAATGGGTGACCACCCGTCTCGGGGCACAGGGCACCATTTGCGCGGGTGGCCGCTATGACGGGCTGGTGGAACAGATCGGCGGCAAGCCGACGCCGGCAACCGGTTTTGCGATGGGTGTGGAGCGGCTGCTGGCATTGCTGCAGGACGATGGCATGGCGCTGCCCAAGGCGGAGGTGGATGTGTATGTGGTGCACCAGGGCGAGCTGGCCGGCCAGCTCGCCAGCCGTATGGCCGAGCAATTGCGCGACAGCAATTTGCGGGTGCTGCTGCATTGCGGCGGCGGCAGTTTCAAGTCGCAGATGAAAAAGGCCGATGCCAGCGGTGCGCGCGTTGCGCTGGTGATCGGCGATGACGAGGCACAGGCGGACGAAGTCAGCGTCAAACCTATGCAGGGCGGCGAGCAGGAACGGGTGAGCGTGCGCAACCTGATTGAAACAGTTAATAAATTTATCAAGTAGGAGTAAGACATGGCGGCACTGGATTTGCAGGAACAGGAACAACTCGACGCGCTCAAGGCGTGGTGGAATGACAACAGCAACTGGATACTGGTTACGGTGCTTGCCGTCTTTGTCGCGTTGGGCGGCTGGCGCGGCTGGCAGTATTACCAGCAAAAGCAATCAAGCGAGGCATCGAGTTTGTACCAGCAGGAAATTGAGCAGATTGCCAGCAAGGATCCCAAGCGCGTCAATGATGCCGCTGCCGCAGTGATGGACAAATTCGCTTCCACCGCCTATGCCCCGCGCGCCGCGCTGCTGGCGGCACAGGTGAATGGACTGAGCAACGATATGGCGCGAGCCAAAACGCAATTGCAGTGGGTGATAGACCATGCCGCCGAAGCCACGGTCAGGGACGTTGCCAGACTGCGCCTGGCCACGGTGCTGTTGGACGAAAAGGATTATTCCGGTGCGCTGAAGCAGCTGGATGCGAAGCATGCTGAATCGTTCGACGGCTTGTATGCCGACCTGAGGGGCGATGTGTTCAGTGCCCAGGGCAAGGCTGCCGAAGCAAGAAGCGCATACAAGCTGGCTTACGACAAAATCGACCCGCAAAGCATGTATCGCAGTTTGATCATGATGAAAATGGATGCATTGGGCGAGACTAAATGACTTTGGCAATTTTGTCTGGCCGGTTTTTTCCGGTGCGGGCACTTGGCCGTGTATCAGGACTCGCCCTGATGCTGGCGATATTTTCCCTGGCGGGCTGTTCTTCCACGAAAGATTCCACGCCAGACTGGGCCGGAGTCAAAGGCAATACCGAACCGGCTGCGCTGTTTGATTTCCACCAGACTGCAAAATTTGAAATTCGCTGGCATGCCAAGGTGGGTGAATCGGGAGCCAATCCGCAACAGCCTGCGGTAACCGAAGACGCGGTTTATGCCGTATCGGGTAATGGCAGCCTGAGCCGCCTGGACCGCTCCACCGGAAAACCGGTGTGGAATATCCAGACCGGCATCGTCGTGAGCGGGGGAGGAGTGGCCCACGGTGAGGGACTGGTGCTGGTAGGCGGCGACAAGGGCGATGTGCTGGCTTATGGCGAGGATGGCAAGCTGCGCTGGAAAAGTACGGTATCCAGCGAAGTGCTGAACGTATCATCCGTCGAGGATGGGGTGGTGATGGTGCGCACCGGTGACGGGCACATCACGGGCCTGAGTGCGGCCGACGGCAAGCGTGTGTGGGTATATGAAAGAACCACCCCGGCGCTGGTGGTTCGCAGCCATGCGGGAGTCGCTATTCAGCGCGGGGTGGCTTATGCCGGATTTGCCGGCGGCAAGCTGGCGGCAATCAGCATCAAGACCGGCGAGGTGCGCTGGGAAAGTGTCGTCTCGCAGCCCACCGGCAATACCGAGCTGGAGCGCATCAGCGATATCACCAGCGATCCCGTGGTGGATGATGAGCAGGTTTGCGCCGTTTCGTTTCAAGGGCGCTTGGCGTGTTTCAGTATCGCGCAAGGCAGCCCGCTGTGGAACCGCGACATTTCCAGCGACAAGGGCATCATGATGTTGCGCAAATTCATTTACCTGACCGACGAAAACGGGGCAGTGATCGCCCTGGATAAAACCAACGGGGGTACGTTGTGGAAGAACGACCAGCTATTTAGGCGCGGTGTCACCGCTCCTTATGCGCTGGGAAATTTTGTCGTGGCGGGAGATGCCCAGGGATTCCTGTACGGCTTGAATCGCGAAGACGGCAGCCCTGCCGCACGCATCAAGCTTGATGGTGGTGCGATATGGACGGCACCGCTTGATTTTGACGAAGGATTTCTGGTGCAAACAAGTGGCGGCATACTGTATTCATTGTCGATACGTTAACAAGGTTCAAGGTTCAAGGTGCCAGGTTCAGGATTCAAGGAAAAACGTAAGAGCTGTTACAACTTTCATCTTGTATCTTGTCCCTTGTCCCTTGCACCTCTAAAATTCAAGGTTACCAAATGTTGCCCACAGTAGTCCTGGTTGGTCGTCCTAACGTCGGCAAATCCACCCTGTTCAATCGCCTCACGCGCAGCCGCGACGCATTGGTCGCCGATCTGCCGGGCCTGACCCGCGACCGTCATTACGGGCGCGGCCGGGTGGGCGACAGGCCTTATCTGGTGGTGGATACCGGCGGTCTGGAGCCGGTTGCCAGGGATGGCATCATGTTCGAGATGGCCAAGCAGAGCCGCCAGGCAGTCGATGAAGCCGACGTGGTGATGTTCCTGGTCGACGGCCGAGCAGGTTGCACGCCGCAGGATGCGATCATCGCCGAACAATTGCGCAAGACCGGTAAGCCCATCCTGTTGCTGGTCAACAAGGCCGAAGGCATGGCGCGCGCCAAGGTGACCGCCGAATTTTTCGAGTTGGGCCTGGGCGAACCGTATCCTATTTCCTCCGCGCACGGGGACAATGTCACGGAAGTGGTGGAGATCGCGCTGGAGAATTTCCCGCCCGAGGTGGAGGAGGAAACCAGCCATGAACACCCGCCCAAGCTGGCCATCGTCGGCCGTCCCAATGTCGGAAAATCCACGCTGGTGAATGCGATACTCGGCGAGCAGCGCGTGATTGCGTTCGACCAGCCAGGCACCACGCGCGACAGCATCTACATCGACTTCGAGCGCGACGGCAAGCAATACACCATCATCGACACAGCCGGGGTGCGCAGGCGCGGCAAGGTCGACGAAGCGGTCGAGAAATTCTCGGTGATCAAGACCATGCAGGCAATCGAGGACGCCAACGTCGTGGTGCTGGTGGTGGATGCCCGCGACCAGATCACCGAGCAGGACGCTCACGTCGCCGACTTCGTGCTGCAGGCGGGCCGCGCGCTGGTGCTGGCGGTCAACAAATGGGACGGGCTGGACGAACATCACCGCGACCAGGTCAAGCGCGACATCGAGCGCAAGCTGCATTTCCTGAGTTTTGCCAAACTGCATTTCATCTCGGCATTGAACGCCAACGGCATACCCGGCGTGCTGAAATCCGTGGACGAAGCCTATGCGGCCGCGATGGCCAAGCTGTCCACACCGAAACTCACGCGCGCGCTGATAGGCGCGCTGGAAAAACAGCAACCGCCCAAAGTCGGGCGCTTCATACCGAAGATGCGCTACGCCCACCAGGGCGGCAGCAACCCGCCGCTGATCGTGGTTCACGGCAGCGGCCTGGATGATGTGCCCGCAAGCTATGCGCGCTACCTGGAACGCACCTTCTGCGAGATATTCAAGCTGAAAGGCACGCCGCTCAGGATCCAGTTCAACTCCAGCAAAAATCCGTTCGAGGGATCCAAGCCCAAGCCGCTCACCGAAGGCGAACAGCGCAGGGCTCACCGCGCGCGCATACGCGGGCGCAAGCTATACGGATAAATTCACCGGCTCTGCCGCCGGGATGAACGCAACCTGCGCAGCCCGGAAGGAGTAAGATGGTCTGCCTCACAGCCATTCCGCGCTCACCCTGGTCCGGGCCGGCGGCGGAATCGGCGCGATGAGTGCGGGGCCGGGGCGATAAGCAAAATCAGAAACACCATTCCCGATCCGGTAAGCATTGCAGAAAGGGATACCATGAGCACGGCCATAGATCCGGTTTGCAACATGAACGTAGATACGGAGAAGGGACGCAGCCTGGAACATGCAGGCAAGCGCTACTACTTCTGTTCGCAACACTGCGTGGAAAAATTCTCCGCTGATCCGGAAAAATATCTCCATCCGGTCCCCACTTCTCCTGCTGCCACAACCATTTCTGTCGGCGGCTACACCTGCCCGATGGATCCCGAGGTGCATCAGGATAAGCCCGGCGCATGTCCCAAGTGCGGCATGGCGCTCGAGCCGGTGGATGCCATGCCCAGGCCCGATGTCACCGAATATGTCTGCCCCATGCATGCCGAAGTGGTGCGCAGCGAGCCCGGGGATTGCCCGATCTGCGGCATGGCCCTGGAGCCCCGGACGGTCGCGGCGAAAGAGGATAATCCCGAGCTGGACAACATGATGCTGCGCTTCCGGGTCGGCGTGGCATTGGCTGTGCCGGTGTTTGTGCTGGCGATGGCCGCTGACATGTGGATGGGATTCGTGCCGCAGATGATCTCGTTTACAAATCTGCAAATGGTTGAATTTCTGCTGGCGACACCGGTCGTACTGTGGTGCGGCTGGCCGTTCTTTCAGCGCGGCTGGGCGTCCGTGGTCAACTGGCACCTGAACATGTTCACGCTGATCGCGCTGGGCGTCGGCGTGGCCTGGACTTACAGTGTGGTGGGTACTTTTTTGCCGGAAATCTTTCCCGCAACGCTGCGCCGCACGGACGGCACGCTGCCGATCTATTTTGAAGCCGCTGCGGCGATCACCGCGCTGGTGTTGCTGGGGCAAGTGCTGGAACTGAAGGCGCGCAGCCGCACCAACACCGCGATCAAGCTATTGCTGGGTCTGGCGCCCAAGACCGCGCGCATCGTGCGCCCTGATGTTGATGGAAAAGGTAGCAAGGAAGAAGACATCCCGCTGGAGCAAGTGCAGGTCGGCGATGTGCTGCGCGTGCGCCCCGGCGAAAAAATTCCTGTCGATGGGCAGGTCGTCGAGGGCAGCAGCTCTGTCGATGAATCCATGGTGACCGGCGAACCGATACCGGTCGAGAAGCAGCAAGGAGAAAAATTGATCGGTGCCACGATGAACGGCACCGGGGGCTTGCTGATGCGCGCGGAAAAAGTCGGCACGCATACTCTGCTTGCGCAGATCGTCCGTATGGTCAGCGAGGCGCAGCGCAGCCGCGCGCCGATACAGCGGCTCGCCGATACGGTGTCCGGCTATTTTGTGCCCATCGTCGTGTTCGTCGCATTGCTGGCATTCGGCGCCTGGATGGTTTGGGGGCCGGAACCGAGATTCGCCCACGCCATCGTCGCGGCTGTGTCGGTGCTGATTATCGCCTGCCCGTGCGCGCTGGGGCTGGCAACGCCGATCTCCATCATGGTCGGCACCGGGCGCGGCGCGACCGCAGGGGTGTTGATCAAGAACGCCGAGGCGCTGGAGATCATGGAAAAAGTGAATACGCTGGTCACCGACAAAACCGGCACGCTGACGGAGGGCAAACCGATGTTGACCTCGGTTGTTGCGCTGACCGGATTTCAGGACAACGACATTCTGCAACTGGGCGCGAGCCTGGAGCGCGCCAGCGAACACCCTTTGGCGGATGCGATCGTCAAGGGAGCCGCGGCGCGCAGCCTGGCATTGTCCGAGGTCAGGGATTTTCAATCGGTTGGCGGAAAAGGCATCACCGGCCTGGTCGCGGGCCGCAAGGTCGCGATCGGAAACCAGAAATTATTCGCCGATCTGGGCATCGAAATGGGAGCGCTATTGCAGCGCGCGGATGTGCTGGGCGCTGAGGGACAGACCGTGATGTTCGTCGCCGTCGATGGCAAGCCTGCTGGCCTGGTCGGCGTGGCCGACCCGATCAAGGAATCCACGCTCGAGGCGGTGCGCGCCCTGCAGGCCGCCGGACTGGAACTGGTGATGCTTACCGGCGACAGCAAAGCCACCGCGGAGGTGGTCGCGAAAAAGCTGGGGATCAAGCGCGTGGTGGCCCAGGTGTTGCCGGAGCAAAAGGTTGAGATCGTCAAGCAGCTGCAAGCCGAAGGACGCATCGTCGCAATGGCGGGCGACGGCATCAACGATGCGCCAGCACTGGCGCAGGCCCAGGTGGGCATCGCGATGGGAACAGGCACCGATGTGGCGATGCAAAGCGCCGGCGTGACGCTGATCAAGGGGGACCTCAATGGAATAGTGCGCGCGCGCCGCCTGAGCCAGGCCACAATGAGCAACATCCGCCAGAATTTATTTTTTGCCTTCGTCTACAACATCTTGGGCGTACCGGTCGCGGCTGGGCTGCTGTATCCGTTCTTCGGGATCCTGCTCTCGCCCATCATCGCGGCGGCGGCGATGAGCTTCAGCTCGGTATCGGTGATTACGAATGCGCTGAGGTTGGGACGCGCTAAATTATAATGTCAGCCCCCGGATTGTTCCACTCTCTGAGTGCTACGGATGCCCAATTTCGGGGAAAAGAATAAGCAAAAATCCCTTTCAGTTGGGTGCGTTCAGCTAGATTTTTGTCGCACAGCTTTGGCCCGTAGTCCTGTGCAGTATCTGGTTCCTACAAAGGCGTAAGTCCAGCGCTCCTGGACTTGCACATTGGTAATGAAGTCGCCATCCGCCTCCACCTCAAGATCCCGATAGGCGCGTTGGGCTCTATCGTTGATGCCGATCGGGATGAAAAGTAGAAGCTGAAAACCACAGGCTTCGGCCGTAATTGTTCGCTCGGCCCCCGTAGGAATTGGTCCAGTGACACGAGAGCCTAGTGATATGGGGGTTCCCGCGCAAGCGGCTAATAACGTGGCAGTTACGATGCCAGCCAATTGAAATTTGATTCTTTTCATTTGATTGCCTCCCCGCTTACCGTGACGCAACGGGCTGTGCCAATCAGCCACCAATACCAGTCTTCTTTGATTGTAACGTCTAAAAGAGCCGTGGCGCCGGGTACGCTCGCCACTGCGTTGTTATATGCATTTTCGACACGATTATTGGCACCCATAGGAATGAAGTAAAAGGCCGTAGCAAGAACCCCCATACTGCCACAAGCGGTTCCTGTTGCCTTGCCCAAACGCGAATATTGTTGAGGCGGCGTGGGTGCAACAGTAGTAAAACCTGACGCACATCCAACCAAAAAGGTACCGGTCACAACAGCCAAGATAGCACGTGCAATGATAACTTTCATAGAAGACATCCCCTTCTCCTTAGTGTGTGCGGTTTGCACTATCGACCATAGTAGTACCAAATGTCAATTCGAATTGGGCTATTGTGTCGCGAGCTTTTGATCTAAGGCCTTTGCCTTTGAATCTCGACCATCCGGTTTTGGCACGCAGCATGCCTTCGATCCGTGTAATAGCTTACCCGAAGGCTGCCCCTTCAAAATCATGGCAGCAATAGGCAACAACTGAAAAAAGAATGCCCCCAGCCTAGGGAGTGGCGGGGGGCGAAATCTCAACTAGGGTTGAGACACACGCTCGAGAGAGGGAAAGCGTGGAGTGCTCACAATATCGACTCTTCACGGTATTAAACATAGGCGAGACACTGAAAATCGTGTCGGATTTTGTCCTACCTGGATGGGGTTTTTGATGCATGGGATATTTGCAAAGAAAGGCTGGAATGAGGCGTGCCATTTGGGCTGATACGTTAGCTGCGAGCGATGGCACAAACACCTGTCATTGCGAGAAGGCGAAGCCGACGTGGCAATCCAGATGGCTTAAAAGAATGCATCTTGGTCTTGCTGGATTGCTTCACCTCGTTCGCAATGACGGCAAGGGCGTCGTGAATTATGGAAGCATCAATAAGCAGCCTGTCGAGTAGTAGCTTCACCGCTTTCAGACGACTAACTGCTGATTACATCCGCGCATTTCAACCCGCTGATCACCGCGCCTTCGAGCGTGGCGGGATAATCACCTGCGGTGTAGTCGCCCGCCAGCAGCAATCTGGGCAGGGGTGTCAGTTGCAATGGGCGCTTCAGGTTCGGTGAACAGCAGAACGTGGCGCGTTTTTCGGCGATGACTTTGTGCCATTCCGGTTGTTCGGCGATGCCGAATTCCTCGCGCAATTCGGCGACCACTTTTTGTGCCAGTTCCGCCTGGGGCAATTCCTGGTGTATGCCTTCCGCGCTGATCACGGCGGCCAGCAGGCCGTGCTGTCCTGCTATGCGCCCCTTGTCGAACAGCCACTGGCTGTGGCGACGGTGCAGGCCCAGCATCGGATGGGGCAGCGTGACGTGGGCGGGATATTGCAGGTACACGGTGTAGATAGGCTGGTGTTCCAGGCTGTCGATCCGGGCAACTGTTTCTTCAAGTTCGGCGATCGGGCGCAGCAGTTTGGCGGCAACAGCAGGCGGTGCGGCGCAGACGGCGTGGCTGAATTTTTCGGTTCCGTGCGCGGTGCTTATCCCGATGCCGTCTTCGAACAGTTTCAGTGCTTCCACCCCGCATGCAATGTTCACCTTGCCGCCTCTCTGTTCGACATAGTTCGCGGCGCGCTGCGGGAACAGCGCGGTGAAGTTGATGCGCGGCAGCAGCATGTCGCTATCGTCACGCGACTGGTTCAGCGCATCGCGCAGCACGTTGAGCAGCACCTGCGCAGAAGCCTTGTGGATGGGCGTATTCAGCGCGGCGATGCACAGCGGTTCCCATAGCTTCTCTGCCAGCGCCTTGTCTTGCCGGTGTTGCGCGAGCAGTTCGGTGACGGTGATGTCGCCGGGCAGGCTGAATTTCATGCGGCGCAGCGCGCGCATGAAGCGTGCTGCATTCAGGCGTTCGACTATTGTCAGGCCTTGTGCGGTCAGCAGCGCGACCAGCAAATGGAGCGGGGCGGGCAGACGCGGCGCCTTGAGCGAGAATTCACCAGA
>JAJZEQ010000159.1 GCA_021851345.1 Pseudomonadota bacterium | reverse complement strand
GCATGCCCGTTTCGCTGCCTTGGCGTGCCAGCAGCTTGTCGTAAAAACCACCGCCATATCCAAGCCTGGCCCCGTCCCGGGTAAATGCCACCCCCGGTAAAAGTGCGAATTCTACCTCATTTGGCGAGTCCAGCCGCCCGCAGCGTTCAACGACCGGCTCGCGTATCCCCCACAACCCCGATTCCAGCTGGTTCTCCAGATCATCCACCCAATAGAGATCAAGCCGGCCGGTGTGGCGGTTCACCCGCGGCAGGGCCAGTCTTTTGCCATCCGCCAGCACCTGTCGTATCCAGGGCTCGCTGGCAAACTCCGCGCCGAAATTCATGTAGCCCAGCACAGTGCGGGCCTGCCGGTAGATTTCCAGCTTGCAGATGCGCGCGCTGATCGCCGCGCTGTGCGCGGCGCGGACATCGGCAGGAAGCTGTTCGCGCTGCGCGATGATGCGCTTGCGCAACGTCTGTTTCACGGTTTGATCGGCCACTGCCACCCCTTAACCGATTTCACTCGCGCTAACGATGTGCGCGAAATCCACACCCAGCGTATCAAAGTGCGCCTTGCCACACTGAATCTTTGCCCACTCTGAACCGCGTAGCTTTAATTGATCCTTTGTGGATTTTGTTTCGCGCACCAGATAAACCTTGGCATCTTCCTGTTTCACAATCGCCCAGTCCGGGTTATAGGTGCCGATGGGTGTTTCAATTTTGAACCAACCCGGCAATTTGATAAAAAGCTTGATGTCTTCGCGTGTGCTCATGGCCTCGGCAAAAGCGCGCTCGACTTCCGACTCGAACAGCACGGCATCGTAAATGCTGTTATCCACTTCGATCATGCTAGTCAGCGCGCCAGTAATTTCTTCCGCTTCAAACAACATCATTTCGTATTCCTGACCGTTGATGCGTTCGTATTTAATGCCATCTATCATCAAGCTATGCAATTCCGCGTCTATGGCCTGCTGGGCTTGTTCGAGAAATTGCTGCGGGTTGTGCTGCACTTCGGTCAGGCGACCGGAGCGTATCAAAATCTCGGTGATGGTTTTGCGTGTAAGTTCAGTTTTAGCTTGCAGATAGCCGAGCATATCCGGCACGTTGATTGAATGATAATCCTTGGCCTCGGCTTCTCGCACACCCAGCAACTGCGTATCAACACCGTCACCGGACATGACGATACCGCTTTTCTGAACGCTGATCCTGCTCGGAGCAATTTTGTCGCGCGCCGCTAAATTTTTGGCAGCGCGGCCAACCAGTTCATTTGTTTGATAATCCACCGCATAGCGCGTCTTGTGTTTGATGCGCGCCCACAGCTCCTTGAAATCCTCATTCAGCCGCCAGCCTTGTTTCAACTTCGCCGTACGCGCTTCCTTCTTGTTGACGATGCGCCCCGCAAACGAAACGCCGCATTCGTCTTCAATCTCGGTTTGCAGCTTCGCGGCAAACTCATCGTAATGCTCGTTGGCAATTACGGTCAGTCGGTTGATACTGGCATCAAAGCAGCGTTCGCCGCTTTCCAGTACCGGCAAACGCAAGCCTCTACCAATCTCCTGCCGTTTTTTGATTTCGGATTTAGTCTCGTTCAGCGTACAAATTTGAAATACGTTGGGATTGTCCCATCCCTCGCGCAGCGCGGAATGGCTGAAGATAAAGCGCAACGGTTCATCGGGCGACAGCAGCCGTTCTTTGTCCTGCATGATGAGCGCGTAAGCATCATCGTCCGCTGCCGTATCGCCGCGCGTGTCTTTGGGTATGCCTTTGGAAGCCGCGAAGTAACCGTTATGAACTTTCTCTATCGGCAACGGTGACAGCTCGCGATACTTCGGCAAAGCCGACAACTCCTTGTATGCATCGATAAACCAGAGACGAATCTTGCCGTCCTCAGCCGCGTAATTCGCCACGCGGTCAATGAAAAACAACGACAGCACTTTCAAGCGTGCGTCTGCTCCGGCAATTTCGGGCAACAGCTTTTTGATGCGCAGCTCTTTGTCGAAATGCTCGCGCACCGTTTCGCGAATCTGCACGCGCATCACATCGTCGCCGCGCCCGCCGTGCGTTTGGCCGACATTCAGCATCAGCCCGTTGGTGAAACTCACATAGCCATCCGCCGCGTTGATCTCGTCCACAATGTGGCCAGCATAATTGCCGCGCTCATTTGATTTCTCGAACAAATCCACGCCCCCCGCGCTGATGGAAATACTCTTGCGCTGCGGCCCCGTCCTTTCATTAACGTCGATCAGCAGTTTGGCGGTGACCTTGGTCTTGGTCGCACTGATGCTTTGCACCTGAATATAAGGCTGGTTGAAGTCGGGATCATCCAGCACCGAACTGACCTCGATACGTTTCACCAGTTTCAGGTCGTAAGCCTGCACCGGGTCGAGTTTGTAAACGAGGTTGTAGCGATTCCGATGTGTCGCCGAATAGCGCAAGGTACACAGCGGATTCAGGCTGGCAATCGCTTTTTTGGCCTGCTCACTCTCCATGTTCTGTGGCTCGTCCAGCACCACAATCGGCTGAGCGGCCTGCACAAACTCAATCGGCTTGCGCCCGGAAAGCTGGTCTTTGTCCTGGTGAATCACATTGTTCGCCTGCTTGTTGAAGGCATCAATATTCATCACCAGAATTTGCAGCGTATTGCTCTGAGCAAACTGACGCAGCCTTGAATACTGCTTCGAGTCATACACCCAGCTATCGAACGCCACGTTGCCGAACAGTGTCTGAAAATGTTCCTTCATCAAACGCAAGCTGGTAATGACACCCTCGCGGATCGCCACGCTTGGCACCACGATGATGAACTTGCTGAAACCATAGCGCTGATGCAGCTCGAAAATGGAGCGCAGATAAACGTAAGTCTTGCCCGTGCCGGTTTCCATCTCCACCGAAAAATTCATGCCGTCCAGCGCATCGCTGGCGGGCAACTTGTTAGCCTGTTGCACCGTTTGCAGATTGCGCAGTAACGCCGCCTCATCCAGCGCAAGCCGGTTGCCCACACCCAGCTCCGTCAACCCCGCCATCGAACCAGCATCCGACAACGCAAACTCGAACGCACCCGAACTCAACGGCTGTCCGTCAAACAGCCCCAGCACCGCATCCATCGCGTCGCGCTGGTAGGGCTGGTTGCTATCGAACCTGATCTTCATGCAGCAAGCCCCAACAACTCTTGCTCCATGCGCTTAATGCCAGCAATCAGATTTTTGAAACTGCTCGATCGTTCATTGCCTACATCCAGGTGTTGGCCTATTACCCTTGAGCCACTCACTTTCTGATAACGCTGCTTTGTCAAAACAAGTAGTTTTTTGCTTGGATTTTGCAGCGCATCCGGGTCCCTGAATTTTGCAGTGCTCTGGTGCTTTGCCAACCCGTTCATTCCCAGGCCCGCTTCGACAGCCGCCAAATCGGCCAAATAAAAACTTTCTAATTCGTGGCAAGCAATGCGCACCAACGCAACACCTTGCCGTCCTGCTTCTGCGCACCGAGCAAGCAATGCCTCCTTAGCCACGCGACAATCCGGCGTTGCATCCTGATCGCGCATCACGATAAATCTGGCGCGCGGATTAAGATAGCTCCTCATCTTCCGCACCATCTGTTTTTCGAGGTCTTGTTTGCCCTCGAAGGCAAGCAGGCGCGGTTTGATTTCAGCATTGAGCATCCGGGGTAGCAAACTTTCCAGCATGACTTTCGCTGACTCTTCCTCCAACAGAAAGACAAGTTCCTTCATACTGGGTCGGCGCCCGCAAAAAATCCCTGCTTCCACAAATATCCCATCTTGTCGCCGTCAGCCATATAGGTGGCAATCTGGGCATCATCTTTTGCGCGCTTTATTTCAGTATTGCCTTGGGTTTTCACTAGCCAACACACCTCGTCCAACTCAACCGCATTCAAGAAGTCCGGCGAGTGTGTTGAGACCAATACCTGCCCGCCTCGGTTGGCGTATTGCCTGAACTCTTCCGCCAATTCCAGCATGAGCTTGGGGTATAGCTGATTCTCTGGTTCTTCCACGCACAGCAACGGATGGGGTTTGGGGTCATGTAACAGCACCAAATACGCAAACATCTTGATCGTGCCATCCGAAACATAACGATCAAGGAACGGGGTTTTGAATGATCCATCCTGAAACCGCAATGTTAAATAACCGTCGTCCTGCAATTTCGGCTCCACGCCGCTTACCCCCGGCACACGACGCGCCATCGTATCCAGAATCTTTCGGAATGTATCCGGATTCTGCTCGAACAGGCGTTGTGCCACGAGCGGCAAGTTATCGCCGGATTCGGACAAGTGATCAGATTCGCCGGACGCCTCTTTGCGACCTCTTGCCACGCTGATATGAAAATCCGATACATGCCAGGATTCAATCAACTGCCGAAAAGCATTGGCGGCCTTGAAGCGTTCAAATTGCCCCAAACCTTTTATCGCCAAGGTATCGGATGATACTTTCTGGCTTTCACGCTCAAGGTCTTCATCTGTCTTATTAAAGTCTTCCTCGTTGGTAATCGCATAACCCTCACCATTTGAAAAATCCAGGAAATGAAATGGGCTGCCATAGCGGCCACGCTTGTAGCGTAATATTTCCCGCTTTACATAGGGCACATTGTTGCGCTCTGAAATTTCCAGCGAGTAGGTAACCAAACGTTCGACCTCGGCAATCAGCATTCGATACTGAATCTCGATCAATATCGTATCTTCATTCGTGTCGCGGCTGAGCACCTCCTTGAATCTTCCCCGGCTATCCAGTGCTTGACGCACATTGCTTTTCAGACAGTCATGTAAAAAACCGAACACATCGAACAAGGTTGTTTTTCCCGAACCATTCGCCCCAACCACCACCAGAAACGGGGGGATGTCTTTCAGGGTCGCATCGCGGAAAGCCTTATAGTTTTTCAGGCGCATGGATTCAATTCTCATTTAACACTCCTACACAGTCTTGAAGACAATCCCGTGCGACTGCGCTTCCAGCACGGTGTTGGTTTTCAGCGCGTCGTTGCCGTCAAACGCGACATCGAGGCACAGCACCATTTGCGGCTTGTGGGCGAACAAGGCGCGCAAGGTATCTCGATCCAGGTGCGGCTCCAGACAAATCAGCAAGTCCCCATCTCCCACGGAAAATGCGGTGTGCCCGCCCACAGCCACGCTCTCCACCCGTGCCGACAGTGGCCGGCCGCTTTTCAAAATCAGTTCGTACAAACGGTCTTGATCGCCGCGTTCGGCCAGCACGTTGTCGGCATATAGATTCAACTGCTCGGCCAGTTGTTCGGCGGATTGGGGCGCTTGGTCAGAGCGCCAGATTTTAAAGTTGCTCGAATCGAGTTTGAACGCGCGAAAGCCCAAATCACCTGCATCGTCATTCCCGCGCAGGCGGGAATCCAGTGGGTTTAAATCAAGGGCATTTTGTATTGCTGGATTCCCGCCTGCGCGGGAATGACGGTTTTCTTGCAACTTTGCTATCACCCGCCGCACCCGCTCGCGGGTGATGTGCGCGATGGTCGGATATTGCGGGTTGTCGGTTTTTTCGGGGAGTTGGACGAGAATGAAACGACGGTTGCCGCCGTCTTCCTGATTGAGGTCAAGCACGGCGTGGGCGGTGGTGCCGGAGCCTGCGAAGAAGTCCAGAACAATGTCGTCTTTCTCCCCGCTAAGCCCTACCAGTTTCTTTATCAGCTCCGGTGGCTTAGGAGATTGAAAAATTCTGCCTGGAATAAGCGCATCAAATGCTGCCTGTCCTTTTTCAGTATGAAATGTAGCGTCAATCAAAATACTTTTTAGTTTCTTTCGAGCGACCTCTCCAGCTTCGTTGTGCGAGTAAGACTTTCGATAAACTTTCCACCTTGCTCCAACAAGTCGCCCCACCAGCAAGGAGTTTTCATTTGTTGCTTTGTCCACGCCCCAAGTCCAGCAACCCTCAAAGCCATCATCCCATCTTGGCCATACCTCAACTCTTCCCGGAGCATCTTTCGAGAAAATCTCTCCAGTGGATGTGTCAACAAAAAGTGCGTACCACAACTTGTGACGATTAAACTTGCCGAATTGGCGATGCGTATTGCGAAGTTCTAAAAGTCGGAAACGACCTCCCGCATCAATTTCTGGATAGTTATCCTCAACTTCGTCATCTTCTTTTGCGAGCGACAAATCCTTTTCAAGATCTCCACGAGAGTAAACAAGTAAATAGTCATGGGTTCGAGAAAAGTGACGGTCAAGCACACGCCCTTTAGGATTGGTAAGCACCACTAATTGCGAAATAAAATTTTCCTCTCCAAACACCTCATCCATCAACAACCGCAGATTATGCACCTCGTGGTCGTCTATGCTGACGAAAATCACGCCGTCTTCCTTCAGCAGGTTGCGCGCCAGAAACAGACGCGGGTACATCATGTTCAGCCAGTTGGAGTGGTAGCGTCCGCTGGTGTCCTTGTTGGTGCTGGTGGCGGTGCCGTCCTCGCCCAGTTGCCCGGTGTAGCGCAGGTATTCATCCAGCCCTTCGCGGAAGTTGTCGGGGTAGATGAATTCGTTGCCGGTGTTGTAGGGCGGGTCGATGTAGATCATCTTGACCTTGCCGTGGTAGGGCTTCTGCAACAGCTTGAGCACTTCCAGATTGTCGCCCTCGATGATGAGGTTTTCGCTGCTGTCCCAGTTGACGCTCTCCTCCGGCTGAGGGCGCAGCGTGGCGACGCTCGGCACTTGCACGTTGCGGAACGCATCGCGCTTGCCCGCCCAGGTGAGGCCGTAGCGTTCCGGGTTAGTGTCGATATGTTCGCCCAACGCGGCTTGCAGCCTGGCAAAGTCCACATGGCCTTCGCTGAAAATTTGCGGCGCGGCATCGCGCAACTGCGCAAGCAAAGCTTCTGTTATGCCTGCGGAGGTGAGCGGCAGCTTGATATCGTCAGTCATGGTTATTCATTCTTCCTATTGTGCCTTCTGCTGCGCCACTCGAGCTCACTTTGCCGACGCCGGCAAAATAATGCTCATGGTTACTACCGAATTCGATTTTCATCGGCCGCTTTTTTCAGGGCATATAGCTGTTTGATCAATACGGGAACTTCATTCTTGATGATATCCCAAACAATATCGTTATTGATGCCCAGGTAGCCGTGAATCAGGCGGTTGCGTGTGCCGATAATTTGCCGCCAATCAATTACACTGGCAAAAGTGCACACGTGATCTGGCATGTGGGTTGCCGCTTCGCCCATCAGGATGAGGTTGTGTACAGTGGCATCGTAATTAAGGCCGCTTGCCACGAATTTTTCCTGATCCAGTCCATCGGTATAAGCCACAACTTTTTCGGCAAAGCCGATCATATCGGTCACATAAAAACGCCACTCCCTTTCCAATGGCTCAGACATTAATCAAGTCTTTCTCTATGTAGGGCTTCAACTCAGGGCGGACGACATCTTTTTGCACCAGATCAATCGGGCATCCGAGCAAATCTTCCAGATAAAACTGCACACCAAAATATCGCTTTGCCGTCGAGCGGCCATCGAATTCAACCATCACGTCAATATCGCTGCCCTCCTGCGCCTCGTCGCGCGCAGTCGAGCCGAACAACGCCAAGTCGGTGATGCCGAAACGCCGGATCAATTCCGGCTTGTGCTGGGTCAGCAATTTTAAGACCTCATCTTTGCGCATTGTTTATTTACCGCAGCAACTTGAATAATTCCTCACCTTACACCCGATCAACCCAATAATCCGGCTGGCGATGCTGGTGCGCGACAGCAATCACGACTATCTGCTCTGCCCTGATGATGTACAGCATCTTGTATGGGAAGCGATCGAATATAAAACGCCTCACCGGATCGACCTCGATCTGCCATGCAAGCGGGCGCTCCTGAATCAGTCTGGCAGCGGTTTGCGCCTCGCGTTGAAAAGATCCGCCCAATCCTTGTTGCTGCCGATTGTAAAAGCGTTTCGCTTCTGCCAACTCGTCGCGAGCAAGGGTCAGGAAAATCAATTGCACTATAAATCCCTGAACACTTCTTCCATCGAGACAGTCTCCAGCCGCCCTTCATCGTACGCTTTTACCCGGCGCAAAGCCTCCTCCTGCCACACCCGGTCAATTTCAGGATCAGGCTTATCCAGACTGCGATGTAACATTTCCAGCAGCAAATAACGATCAGAAGCCTTCAGGCTTAATGCTTGCTCAATCACGTCAGATGTACTCATGTTGGCTCCTTAAATATAACTTCGCCGGACCATTTTGCCAGATATGGATGACAGTGACGAAAAATGATCTTGTGGATTTTAGCCCAGGAACAACTGGTACGCCGGGTTGCCGCTTTCGTCCCAGTAGCGGTAGCCCAGCGTGTCGAGAAAGGTCTTGAATGCCTTCTTGTCGTGATGCGGCACCTGCATGCCGACCAGCACGCGGCCGTAATCCGCGCCGTGGTTGCGGTAATGGAACAGGCTGATGTTCCAGTTGCTGCTCATGCTATTGAGGAACAGCATCAGCGCGCCGGGACGCTCGGGGAATTCGAAGCGGAACAGGATCTCGTCCTTGACTTCGGGGGCGTGTCCGCCGACCAGATGGCGCAGATGCAGCTTGGCCATTTCGTTATCGCTAAGATCCAGCGTGGCCAGTTTGTTGCGCTGCAACCTGCGCACCAGTTCGCCGGTTTCCGCCTGGCCGCGCACCTGAAGGCCGACAAACACATGGGCCTGCCTGGAATCGGCATAGCGGTAATTGAACTCGGTGATGTTGCGCTTGCCGAGCAGCGCGCAGAATTTGCGGAAGCTGCCCGGTGTTTCGGGGATCGTGACCGCCAATATCGCCTCGCGCTGCTCGCCGATCTCGGCGCGCTCGGCAACGAAACGCAGCCGGTCGAAATTCATGTTCGCGCCGGAGGCGATGGCGACCAGCGTTTCACCCTTCAGCTTTTCGCGCTTGGCGTACAGTTTGGCGCCAGCCACGGCAAGCGCGCCTGAGGGTTCAAGTATCGAACGCGTGTCCTGGAACATGTCCTTGATCGCCGCGCACAGGGCATCGGTATCGACCAGCACGATTTCATCGACAAACCTCTTGCAGATGCGCAGCGTCTCTTCACCGACCTGCTTGACCGCCGTGCCGTCCGCGAACAGGCCGACATCGGCGAGCTGAATGCGTTTTTTGGTTTTGAGAGAACGGTACATGGCATCCGAATCGGTGGATTGAACGCCAATAACCTTGATGTCGGGACGCACCTGCTTGACGTAGGCCGCCACGCCCGAAATCAGTCCGCCGCCGCCGACCGGAACGAAAATCGCATGAATGGGGGCTTGATGCTGGCGCAATATTTCCATGCCTATCGTGCCTTGCCCTGCGATCACATCGGGATCGTCGAACGGGTGGACAAAGGTGAGCCGGTGCTTTTTCTCGAGCTCCAACGCATGGGCGTAAGCATCGCTGTAGCTGTCGCCGTGCAGCACGCTTTCCACCGCGCGCTGGCCGAAATGCTTGACCGCATCGACCTTGACCTGCGGTGTGGTAGTGGGCATCACGATAATCGCCTTGCAGCCGATTTTTTGCGCGGCCAGCGCCACGCCCTGCGCATGGTTTCCTGCCGAGGCGGTGATCACGCCGCGCTTGAGTTGTTCCGGGGTGAGTTGCGCCATCTTGTTGTACGCGCCGCGCAGCTTGAACGAAAACACCGGCTGCATGTCCTCGCGCTTGAGCAGTATGGTATTCCCGGTGCGCGCGGAAAGATTCGGGGCCGTTTCCAGGGGGGTCTCGATCGCCACGTCGTAGACGCGCGCGTTGAGGATGCGTTTCAAATAACCATTCATTGACACCTCTATAAATTCGTTTTTTGGGCGAATCGCGGCGTCGCGTGCTCGCTCACTCCTTGTCTATCTATGCGATATGCCTCGTCGTTCTCTGCGCGGCTCCTTGCGGTGCTCGCGCGACACGGTGGGGCGAAGCCCTCCTAGTGCGGGAGCGCGAAGCAGCAGGCCTGCCCGCCCCGCATGCTCCGCATCACCGTGTCCAGCCTGCCATCCCACAAAACGAATTTCTAGAGGTGCCAACAAGTATATCCACAAAAAATACTCGCGAAGATTAGCATAAAAACACTGCGAAGCCCTTGCGACATAAGCGAAAATCGGTTCAAATGCCGCGCATGAAAGAAATCGATCAACATGGAGTCGTCGTCCAGACGCAGGTAAATTATCTGCCGGAGCAATCCGACGAGGCGGGCAACCGTTTTGTGTTTTCCTACACCATTACCATTACCAATCTTGGCCCCCTGACCGCCAAGCTGATCAGCCGCCACTGGATCATCACCGATGCCAACAACCATGTGCAGGAAGTGCGTGGACAGGGCGTGGTGGGAGAACAGCCCTCGCTCAAGCCGGGCCAGAGCTTCGAATATACCAGCGGGACGGTGCTCGCCACCCAGGTCGGCACGATGCGCGGCAGCTATCAGATGCAGGCCGAGGACGACACCCGGTTCGAGGCGGAAATTCCACAGTTTGTATTGAGTGTTCCACGTGTTCTGCATTGAAACTTTTTCCGGCGCGCGACTAAAGACATCAGCACGACGCACCGCTCCCCTGGTGCTGATCTTTCTTGCCGCATGCGCCACGCCGCCCGCGCCGCCGGTCGCACCTGCATCCGCCCCGCCTTACTCGCCCTTTGCCGTGAGCAAGTGGGAAATGCTGCCGGATTGGCGCACGGTGGATTTGCAGCCCGCCTGGGCGGCCTTCTGGCAAAGCTGCAACGTGCTGAAGAACAAGCCGGGCTGGCAAACGATATGCGCTCGCGCCAGCGAAATGACGCAACCCGACAACAATTCCCTGCACGCTTTTTTTGAGCAGGGATTCACGCCCTATCAGGTATACAACCCGGATGGGACTTCCCAGGGGCTGATCACAGGCTACTACGAACCCAAGCTTTACGGCAGCAGGGTAAGGACCGCGCGTTTTCGCTATCCGCTGTATGGCCCGCCGGATGACCTGCTGACCATAGACATGGGCGATGTATACCCGCAGCTGAAAGACCTGCATTTGCGCGGGCGGCTGCAGGGCAATCGCGTGGTGCCCTACTACAGCCGCAGCGAGATCGACAACGGCAAGGCGCCACTGGCGGGACACGAATTATTCTGGGTGGATAATGCCGTCGATCTGTTTTTCCTGCAGATACAGGGTTCGGGGCGCATCGAATTGCCCGACGGCAGCATGGTGAAAGTCGGTTATGCCGAGCAGAACGGGCAACCCTACAACTCCATAGGCAGGAAACTGGTCGAAATGGGTGCGCTCAAGCTTGAAGACGCCTCGATGCAGAACATCAAGCTGTGGGCGGAACAGCACCCCGACAAACTGGCCGCGCTGATGGAACAAAATCCCAGCTACGTGTTTTTCCGCGAGTTGCCGAATAGCCTGCCGGCCCCGCTGGGTGCCCTGGGTGTGCCGCTGACCAACGAGTACAGCCTGGCTGTGGACGCCCGCACGATCCCGCTTGGCGCGCCGGTGTTCCTTTCCACCACTTATCCGAACACCACCGAGCCGCTGAACCGCCTGATGCTGGCGCAGGATACCGGAGGCGCGATCAAGGGTGCGGTGCGCGGCGATTTCTTCTGGGGTTTTGGCGAGCAGGCCGGAACCCAGGCCGGGCGCATGAAACAAACCGGGCAGATGTGGGTGCTGTTTCCCAAAGGCGCGGAGCCAGCGCTGGGCCCGTAGATACCGCATTCCCCGTCAAGGCAATATTCGCTGCACATCACAGTAATGAGTGACCGTGACCATCCGTTTTCAGGCGAACATTTATCAAGCGCAACTGGCGGCTCCCGACACTTTTGCGACATTTGCCCTTAATTTTGCGCTTCCTAAAACCGGCCATTCATGTCTTGTGGCGATCGACCACACTGCAGCCCGCCAGAATTTGCATAGGATAAACTGTTACCGATGTATGTTGATAGCGTCATTTGCGCGGCTATTAGCCATTTCATACCATGCAAAAAACTTTTCCGAAATAAACTTACTGCCTTGGAAGTTCAGGTGGTTATCGTCGAGATAAAGGAGGTTGCCATCCTTGCTAATAAAGCAGGTTTCTTGGTTACACCAATACGAGGTTGAATCGAAAACTTCAAGTTTTGGGTGTAGAGATTTCAGTTCAGTAATAATTTGTCTGTACTCCGCTTGCCAAGCATAGACCACTGAAGCTGGTATGGAGCAGCTCTGCTGTTCCTTGTGTAGCAATCTTACAGGCCTTTGAATCATGCAAGTGCTTGGGTTGAATCCCAGCTCTGGATTGTCTATAAAGAATACGACCTGCTTACCCTTTGCTTCAAGAAAGTCAATCGTCCGCGAGGTTCCAGCCAGATAAAGTGCATGCTGGGAAGCAGCTTCTTCTTGCGGACGCGATGAAACTAGCCCCCACCTGTGGCGACCATCTCCTAAGTCATGACCGCTGATATAGCTTGGTCCGCGAGAAACGAGGACGACTGTTTTGGTGGTATCGAATGATGATGAAAAAAATCGAATGTAATCATCAAATGTGATGAGACAGCTCTTGTTGTCATCACGACCAAACTCTATGGTGTTAATCCCATAGAGAGGTGGACAAGCGCCCATTCCAATCAAAATAACACTTTGATTCCTTTTGTGGGCAGCTAAATTCATTCCTGGGAATAATTGCATGGCGTGACTGTCGCCAATAATAGCGATAGTTGGGTTTGGGCCAGAATTTGAGCAAAATGCATGTTGTAGGCCGTATGTCTTTTTGCAGTCGACAGCGTCAGGAATATTTTGTGATGCTTTTTGATCAAGTGACCTTCCCCCGAAAAATCGTCTTCCAAGGGTGACGTAAAATTACGAACCCACAGGAAAGGAAGACGATGAAGATACCGAAGCAGGAATATACACCCGAGTTTCGTGAGT
>JAJZEQ010000065.1 GCA_021851345.1 Pseudomonadota bacterium | reverse complement strand
CGTCACCAGGATGATCGCGTGTACGCCGTTCAGGTGAAAATCGGCGAGATTCTCCTTGATGTCGTAGATGCGCTCCTGGCTCTTGGCTTTCTTCGCATGGCCGGACAGGATCTGCTGCGCATCCGGCGTCAGCGTATAGCCTCCATCCTGCTCACGGATCAGGCCGTATTCGGAGAGCCGGTAGAACGAATCGGACAATTTGGTTTCGGGCGGAACAACGCCCTGGGCCAAATCGGCCGCGGCGATGATCTCGACCAGCTGTGCCGGACGGCGCTTGGCAGCGAGCGACATCGCGAGCAACAGGATTGCATCTGCATCGTGGACTGGGTACATCGGATTACCTTTGAAAAATATCGGGCAGCCAGCAGGCTCGGGGTGTCAAACGCGCGGTGACCGGTCGGGAGATACGCCATTTTCTCACTTTATGAGCACCGGCGTTGCCTAGAATTGCAGGATGGGTGTCCAGCGCGACCGGCCTGCAGTCTCTACTCCTTCCCGATGAACTGCTCGAGGTGCGCGACGAAGGCGCGTGTCTTGGCCGGCAGATAGCGGCGCATCGGCATCACCGCCCAGGCTGGAACCGCGGGCAAACACCATTCCGGCAATACCCGCAGCAGGCGCTTGCGCTTCACATCTTCCGCGACGAAGCGGTCTGGCAAAGCGCCGATACCGGCACCATCCAGCAACAGCCGCTGCAGCACGTCCAGCGAATTCAGCGTGATCCGCCCGGGCGGAACCCCTTCCCAGACCGCCTTGCCGCGCATCAGTTTCCACGGGACAGCGCTGCCGCGCCCGGACAGCAGGCGAACCGCCGCATGATGCTCCAGCTCGTCCGGACGCTTGGGCGCGGGATGCAGCGCGAGATAGATCGGGCTGGCGTAAAGGCCGAAGCTTTGTTCGTCTATCTTGCGCGCCACCAGGGTCGCGTCGCTGTCCAGCGTTCCCATGCGTATCGCCAGGTCGAAGCGTTCGCCTATCAGGTCGACACGCCGCGATGTCAGGTCGAGATCGAGTTGCACCTCGGGATAGGTTTCAATGAAGGTGGCGAAGGCGCGCGAAAAATTCTGCATCGCATATTCCCCCGGCATCGAAACGCGCAAGCGCCCGCGCGGCCGCTCTTCCCGGCTGTGCACGAAATCCCGGGTGGAGGCGACTTCTTCCGCGACGCGCCGGCAATGGTCGAGGAATTCCCGGCCGAATTCGGTGAGCGTCAGGCGGCGCGTGGTGCGCAACAGCAGCCGCTGTCCCAGCGCGGCCTCGAGATTGGTCAGGCGCCGCGAAACCGTGGCCTTGGGCATGCCCAGGTGTTCGGCGGCGCGCACCATGCTTTCCTGTTCGACGACCGCGACGAACAGGATGTAATCGTCGGCAGAGATATTCTTTTGTTCCATTTGTGAAACAGTCTATCCCAGTTTAACGCCTTTATCTATTTTTTTGAGCCGCCTATGATGCGCTCACTTTCTCACCACGGAGGAAAAGATCATGAACACCATCAACCAGGCTTCATTGCGCCAGTCGCGCAGCATAGAGCGCATCATCGAGGGTATCGCCACCTCGGACGGGGCCGGCGTAAAGCTGACCCGGGTGCTGTCCGGCAAGCTGCAACGCCGCCTCGACCCGTTCCTGATGCTGGACGCCTTCAGCAGCGACAACCCCGACGACTACATCGCCGGTTTCCCGGATCACCCGCATCGCGGCTTCGAAACCGTGACCTACATGTTGTCCGGCCATATGCGGCACCGCGACAGCGCGGGGCACGAAGGGCTGCTGGAAAACGGCGGCGTGCAGTGGATGACCGCGGGACGCGGCGTGATCCATTCCGAAATCCCCGAGCAGGTGGACGGCCTGATGGAAGGCTTCCAGCTTTGGCTCAACCTGCCCTCCCAGCGCAAGATGTCCGAGCCGTGGTATCGGGATTTCCCCTCTGCCGCGATCCCCGAATATCTCACCGCACAAGGTGCAACGGTGCGGGTGATCTCCGGAACCAGCAATGGCATCTCAGGTGCTGTTGCGCGCGAGTTCACCGAACCGCTGTATCTGGATGTCCACCTGCCTGCGGGTGCCGAATTCTCGACTGTGCTGGCAAGTTCGCACAACGCTTTCATCTATGTCTATCGCGGTGCGGTGACGGTCGGTGGCGTGACTGTGGAATCGCGGCGCATGGGCATTTTGGGCAACCCGGCGGAAGCCGACGGCGTGACAGTCAACGCAACCGAAGCTGCACGCCTGATCCTGGTCGCAGGCAGACCGCTGAACGAACCTATCGTGCAGTACGGGCCGTTCGTGATGAATACGCAGCAGCAGATCCACCAGGCTCTGAATGATTTTCAAACCGGGCATTTTGCCTGAATCACCTGACCCAACCACAAAAGGAGCATGACATGAGCACGACAAATATTTTCAAGCGGTTCAATGGCAGCATCGCAAATCTGGTCAGCACGCCGGCATTCCATGCTTTGCTGGTAATCGCCGCCCGTATCCTGGCCGCAACGATATTCATCATTGCCGGGTTCGGCAAGCTGGGTGCGGGCTACGCCGCCACGCAAGGCTATATGGCATCCGCCGGTTTACCCGGCGCGCTGCTGCCTTTCGTGATCGCGCTGGAGATCGGTGGCGGGCTGGCGCTGGTACTGGGCTTCCAGACCCGCCTGGTGGCATTCCTGCTGGCGGGATTCTGTATCGTCACCGGATTGGTATTCCATGCCGGGCCTGACCAGCAAATCATGCTGATGAAGAATCTAGCGATGGCTGGAGGCCTGCTGGCATTTACCGCGTTCGGTGCCGGCCGCCCCAGTCTGGACGGGGAGACGCGGACCCAGCCTTAGTGATGTTGCGCCAGTAGGAGCGGGCCATGCCCGCGAATGAAAAGATGATCGCGGGCATGGCCCGCTCCTACACGGCTTATGAAAATTTAGAGAAATTCAAAGGAGAAATGAAATGGCAAAAACAGCAGTGGTCTATCATTCCGGTTACGGCCACACCAGGCGCATGGCCGAGGCCGTCGCCGAGGGCGCCGGCGCGAAACTGGTCGCGATCGATGCC
>JAJZEQ010000035.1 GCA_021851345.1 Pseudomonadota bacterium | reverse complement strand
ACATTTCGCAGCATCTGGCGATATTGCGCGATAAAGGCGTTTTGGCAACACGCAAGGATGCCAATCGAGTCTACTACCGGATCGGAGATATCCGCACGCTCAAGCTGGTTGGAATGATGCGCGATGTATTTTGCACCTTATAAGAGGCTTGCTTCTTGCTCATATATTAGTATATTATTATATATAGGATTTTTAGCGGGGTAGTGAAATGAAACGAATTTGGCTGGCGGCCTCTTTTCTGGTGGTTGCCGTAACGGCTCACGCTGCGGGACAAATCGCGGTAGCGCCTGCGGAGTATCGCGAGGTTGAGCAGACTTACAGTGTTGATGGGCTGGTGGAAGCCACCCGGCAGTCGACCGTGTCGGCACAAATCAGCGGGCGCATAAAGGAAATAAATTTTGATGTGGGTAGCCGCGTCAGCAAGGGCCAGGTAATTTTGCGCATAGATGAACGCGAAACCGCGCAAGCATTGGCGGGTAGCAACGCGCAAGTGCTGCAGGCACAAGCCACGATGCAAAACGCCAAAGCGACGTATGAAAGGTCCAGGCAGTTATTCGAGCAAAAGTTTATCAGCCAGGCGGCCCTGGATAAGGCGCAGGCCGATTACCAGGTGGCGCGGGCGCAAGCCGCCGCCAGTGAGGCGGGGGCAGGCCAGGCCAGCCTAGA
This sequence comes from Pseudomonadota bacterium, assembly GCA_021851345.1. GTDB lineage: Bacteria > Pseudomonadota > Gammaproteobacteria > Burkholderiales > Gallionellaceae > Gallionella. The sequence goes on along the minus strand of JAJZEQ010000035.1, from coordinate 12,324 downwards.
GCATGGCTATAGTGCCGTGGTGGCGCCATACAGCGGAGTGGTCGCGGCACGTCTGGTGGAAGTGGGAGAAATGGTGATGCCGGGCAAACCCCTGATGGTAGGGTTTGATCCAAGCGAGATGCGCGTGGTGGTAAGCGTGCCGCAATACGAATTACAGGATATAGGCGTGCACCCCAAGGCTATGGTGGAAGTGCCTTCATTGAACCGGTGGGTCAAGGCGGTTTCGATAATAGTGCAGCCGCTCGCCGATGCGCGCACGCACAGCACGCAAGTGCGCGTGTACTTGCCTGCCAATGAGCCCGGGGTGTATCCGGGGATGTTTGTTCGCGCCCATTTCGTGGTGGGCCAGGCAAACAAGCTGGTGATACCGGCCAGCGCAGTGCTGCACCGCAGCGAGGTGATGGCAGTGTACGTCGTCGATGACGGAGGTGGAGTGAAGCTGCGCCAGGTAAGATTGGGCGAAACGACCACTGATGGCGCAGTAGAAGTGCTGGCAGGCTTGAGCCCCGGCGAGAAAGTGGCCCTGGATCCGATCAAGGCGGGAATGAAACAATAAATTCAGGGTATGAAGCCAGTGCATCGGCTCTCCTCTCAGATTCAGCGCAGTAATTCACCTCTATATGGAATTTTGAAAAGGCATGGGCATTTCAGGACGTATCGCCAAATATTTTTTGCATTCGCAAATGACCCCGTTGCTGGCCCTGGTCGCCGTGCTGCTCGGCACTTTTGCGATATTGGTAACGCCGCGTGAGGAAGAGCCGCAGATCAATGTAACCATGGCGAATGTGCTGATCGCCTATCCCGGCGCTTCAGCCAATGACGTGGCCCAGACCGTGGCAACGCCGGCCGAGCAGGTGCTGTCGCAAATTGCCGGGATAGATCATGTCTATTCGGTTTCGCAGCCTGGGCAGGCGATCATCACCGTGCAGTTCAAGGTCGGCGAAGCGCACGTGCCGTCGCTGGTGAAGCTGTATGACGTGCTGAATTCCCATGCGGATTGGCTGCCGGCCACACTGGGAGTGTTGCCCCCCATCATCAAGGCCAAAGGCATAGACGATGTGCCGGTGGTTGCACTGACACTCTGGCGCGACGAAACGGTTGGCGGGGGCTTGGCGCTGACACAGGTGGCTCACGCCATCGAAGCCGATTTGAAGCGCGTTCCGGGAACACGCGAAGTCACCACGCTGGGGGCAACTCAACGCGTTGTAAGGGTGCTGCTCAACCCGGAAAGCCTGAACGCATTCCAGCTCACGATGCAGGACGTACGGGCATCATTGCAATCCGCCAACGTGTCAAAAAATGCCGGCAATCTGGTGCAGAACAATCGCGAAGTACTGGTGCAAACCGGCAGTTTTCTGAGCAATGCCGAGGAAGTGAGGCAGCTGGTGATTGGTGTGTCAGACGGCAAGCCGGTGTTTCTGCGTGATGTTGCCGAAGTAAGGGACGGCGCCGATCAGCCCAGCAGTTATGTGTGGTTGGGAACTGGCCCGGCGGCGGCCGACCAGCAAATCAAGGCCAAGGGTGAATTCACCGCGGTAACGCTGGCAATTACCAAAAAGCCGGGGGCAAATGCAGTCGGGGTCGCGGAAAAATTGCTGGCGCGCGTGGAAGAGCTCAAGGGCAGCGTGATTCCGTCAGATGTGCATGTCACCACCACGCGCAATTACGGCGTAACCGCCGACGACAAGGCAATGAAGCTGATCCACAAACTGCTGTTTGCCACAACTGCAGTCGTCGTGCTGGTGTGGCTTACCATGGGCCGCCGGGAAGCCTTCGTGGTCGGTATCGCCGTGATGTTGACGCTGGCGGCGACCCTGTTCGCATCATGGGCGTACGGGTTCACGCTGAATCGCGTGTCCCTGTTCGCGCTGATATTCTCCATCGGTATTCTGGTGGATGACGCAATCGTGGTGGTGGAGAATATCCATCGCCGCCGTGCCCTGGCGACGCACCAGCCGCTGTCGGAAATCATTCCCGAAGCGGTGGATGAAGTGGGCGGCCCGACCATACTCGCCACTCTTACGGTGATTGCGGCGCTGCTGCCGATGGCCTTCGTCAGCGGGTTGATGGGCCCGTATATGAGCCCCATTCCGATCAATGCCAGCATGGGCATGCTGATTTCGCTGGCGGTGGCATTCGTTATCACTCCCTGGCTGGTGTTGCGCTTTGCGGGGTCACGGCACGAGGTCCTCCGCGATGAAGGCGATACCGGGATTCACCGTTTCTTTCGCAATCGCCTGAGCCCTTTTCTGAATGGCGTACATGGCAAACCGGCGCGGAGAAAACTGTGGCTGGCCATATTTGTCGGGCTGCTGATGGCGGTATCCCTGGGGGCGGTGAAATTGGTTGTCCTGAAAATGCTGCCGTTCGACAACAAGTCGGAATTTCAGGTTGTCGTCGATATGCCCGCGGGAACACCGTTAGAGCAGACCAGCGCGGTCTTGCACGACATCAGCACATACCTTGCCACCGTGCCGGAAGTGACCGACTACGAGGCTTACGCCGGAACGGCTTCGCCGATCAATTTCAACGGCCTGGTGCGGCAATACTATTTGCGCAGCGCGCCGGAACAGGGTGATATACAAGTAAATCTGCGCGACAAGCGTGATCGGAGCCGCAGCAGCCATGAGATCGCCAGCGCGGCACTGGGGCCGATACAAAAGATCGCCAAGGCCTGGGGCGCGAATGTAAAGATTGTGGAAGTGCCGCCGGGACCGCCGGTGATGTCGCCTATTGTTGCTGAAATATACGGGCCGGATTATCAGGGCTCACGCGAAGTGGCCGGCAAGGTGCGCGAACAGTTTGCCAAGACTCCCGACATTGTCGGCATAGATGATACCGTCACGAAAGCCGCGCCCAAGTTGCTGTTGCAAGTATTGCAAAGCAAGGCGGTATTGCTTGGCGTTGCACCGCGGGACATCGTGGACATGATCAGTGTGGCATTGTCAGGCCAGGATGTGACTTCGCTGCACGATGCCGATGCAAAATATCCGCCGCCGTTGCAGATAGGTTTGCCCGCGGAAATGCATAACCGGGTAGACGAGGTGCTGAAACTCAAGGTCAGGGCACGCGACGGCGTGCTGGTGCCGCTTTCAGAGGTGGTGCAAGTGATTAATATGCAGAGAGACTATCCGATCTATCACAAGGATCTGCTGCCGGTGGTGTATGTATTTGGCGACATGGCGGGAAAGCTCGACAGCCCTCTGTACGGCATGTTCGGCATCAACAGCAAGGTGAGCGGCATGCCGCTGGAACAAGGAGGCAGGCTTAAGAGCTATTTCATCAATCAACCCGGCGACCCCTACGCCGGCTACGACCTGAAGTGGGATGGCGAATGGCAGGTGACTTACGAAACCTTCCGCGACATGGGAATCGCATATGGTGTGGGATTGTTGCTGATCTACCTGCTGGTCGTGGCGCAGTTCAAGTCCTACCTGGTCCCGCTCATCATCATGGCGCCGATCCCGCTCACCATCATCGGCGTGATGCCCGGCCATGCGCTGTTGGGCAGCCAGTTCACCGCGACCTCAATGATAGGCATGATTGCCCTGGCGGGCATCATCGTGCGCAATTCGATCCTGCTGGTGGATTTCATCAACCTGCAGCTCCGCGATGGCGTGGATCCGCAGCAGGCGGTGATTGCCGCGGCAAGCGCGCGCGCCAAGCCTATCGTCTTGACCGGTCTTGCCGCGATGCTGGGCGCACTGTTCATACTTGATGATCCGATATTCAACGGCCTGGCAATCTCGCTGATATTCGGCATTCTGGTTTCAACCGTGCTGACGCTGGTGGTCATCCCGGTGTTGTATTACGCAACCATTTACAAGAAATTGCAGTAAAATCCGCCAATTCTCAATAGGAGCTTCAAATAATGAATGCAGAACGCATAGTCCGTATCGTTGCCGGCACTTTTATCCTGATATCGCTGTCGCTGGGAGTGGAAGCCAGTCCGGTATTCGTGAGCAAGTACTTCCTGTTTTTTACTGCCTTCGTGGGGTTGAATCTGTTTCAGAGCGGTTTTACCCGGATTTGCCCGCTGAATAATATTCTTGGCAAGTTCGGTATAAAAAATAGCTCGTGCTGAAAAAATCACCGCTGTCGCTCTGGTTGCCAAATAACAGGTTGGCTTACATCAGTCTGGCCCTGGCCGGGCTGATGTTTGCGTTTCCTTTTCTTCATTATCGCCATGAAAATCCGCTGACCACATTCGATCAGGAGTGGTGGAGTGCCGTGCTGGGTGTGCTGGCGCTGTTCGCGTTGGCGATCCGTGATTTGTGGCAGCAGCCTGAAATCCCGCGTATTGCCCAACTGCCCGTGGCACTGATCGCTGTCGTGCTGTTGCAGGTGTCCTTGAGCAAGATTGCTTATTTCGACCAGGCATTGCTTTTTATTTTGTACCTGCTGTTTGCGGCCCTGATGATGTGGCTGGGGGCAAGGTTGCGTGATTGTTTCGGCATCGAAAAATTGGCCATTGCATTGGCAATTTTTCTGCTGACAGGCGCGGAGCTCAGCGCATTGATCGGTGTTCTGCAGCATTTCCAATGGCATACGCCGCTGGACACCGTGATTGTGATGCAAATATCCCCCAGCATGTATGGAAATCTGGCACAGCCCAACCATTTCGCCGATTACATATCGCTGGGTTTGATCTCGCTGGGGTTGTTGTTCCAGCAGCGCAAACTCAAGCCGGCCTATGTGATTATTCTGGCCGTGCCGCTGCTGTTTGGATTGGCCCTGAGCGGTTCCAGGAGTTCGTGGTTGTACGTGCTGCTGATGGCAAGCCTGGCATGGTGGTGGGCAAGGCGCGATGCCGCGATGAAACCGCTGCTGCGCTACAGCGTGTTGCTGGTTGCAGGGTTCGTGCTGATGAATCTGATCGCGCAAATGTCGTTCATGCTTGGGGCTGACAGCGGAACGGATACCATCCAGCGGATTATTGCAAACAGCGGTGCCGGTGATACCAAAGGCAGCATACGTTTATATATCTGGCACGAAGCGACGCTGATGTTTTTGCAATCCCCCTGGCTGGGGGTTGGGTTCGGGCAATTTGCCTGGCATCACTTCGAGCTGTTGCCCTTGTTGCGGGGGGGCAATATTCTCGGCCTTTACAACAATGCGCATAACCTGATTTTTCAGCTTGCCGCAGAAACGGGCATTGCCGGGTTGCTGGCGCTGTTCGTATCCATGTGGATCTGGCTGTCCGGACTTCGTCGCGCGACGCCGGGTGCGGCACATTGGTGGGGCTATTCGGCTTTGGGCGTGTTGGCTATCCACAGTTTGCTGGAATACCCCTTGTGGTACGCCTACTTTCTGGCGGTCGCTGCGGTTTTGCTAGGGGCGTTCGATGAAACACGCTACCGGTTGTCCATGCCGAATTTATGGCGATTCGCGCTGCTGGCGATGCTGATAGCGGGCATGGTATCTCTGGTGCATTTGCACGCGGATAACCAACGGCTAAAAGATACGCTGGAGATCCATCCTGCAGCAAGCGATGTTGCGGCAACAAATCAGCGCGCCTTCAAAAACTTGAGCGCGGTAGAGCAGGGCTCGTTACTGTCGCCTTATGCCGAGCTCTTCATTGTTCCGCTGGTCGAGGTGAACGCCGACCGGATCAAACAAAAGATCGCCCTGGGCGCCAATGTGATGCACTTTACGCCGATTGCCCCGATTGTTTATAGGCAAGCTTTTTTTCTGGCCCAGGATGGCCAGTTGGAGCCGGCCAAGCGACTTTTGGAACAAGCCGTCTGGTCATATCCGGGCAACAAGGATATTGACAAACAATTATTCGGTCTGGCAGAGAAAGATCCCGCGCACTTTTCGGCTCTGCTAGAATTCTACATTCAGAAAGAACAGGAGCGCAGCCGTGCAATTCATCAGTAATAATATCTTCCCGATCGGCATGGCCATATTCAGCGGCATCATGCTGCTTTGGTCATACTTCGGCAACCGTTTCAAGGGCGTCAAAGAGGTTAATTCGTCCGGGGCGCTGCAGTTGATCAATCACAAGAATGCTGTCGTGCTGGATGTGCGTGAACCGGGCGAATATGAGTCCGGTCATGTGCTGAATTCAAAACTGATCCCTTTGGGCAAGCTAAAGGAGCGCATCGGTGAATTGGAAAAATACAAGGATCATTCCATCGTTGTATTGTGCAGAAGCGGGAACCGTTCGGGCACGGCATGCTTTATATTGGGGAAGCACGGATTCAACCAGGCGTATAACCTGGCGGGCGGGATACAGGCATGGAAAAAAGCGAATCTGCCAGTGGAGAAATGAGCGTGGCGAAAGTGTTGATGTACAGTACGGCGGTGTGCCCTTATTGCGTCCGGGCAGAGCAGTTGCTGAAACGCAAGGGCGTGCATGAGATAGAAAAGATAAGAGTCGATTTGCGTCCCGAATTGCGTGTCGCGATGATGGAAAAGACCGGGAAGCGAACTGTGCCACAAATCTACATAAACGATGAATATGTCGGTGGCTACGATGACCTGGCAGCGCTGGAACATGCAGGCACCCTGGACGCCCTGCTGTCAAAATCCTGAGCGGCTGCCGGGCATTGGTAAACAAACATTCATTAGGTAAACAATTATGAGCGACGCGGTACAGCAGAAGAGCCTTCCTGCTTTCAGTATGGATAAAATCTATGTGAAGGACCTGTCGCTGGAAATACCGCATGCCCCGGGTATATTTCTGGAGCGTGAGAATCTCCAGGTGGATGTGCAACTGCATACACAGGCTGCATCGGTCCATGAAAACATGTTCGAGGTGGTGATCATGGCCACGGTAACGGCAAATATAGGCGAAAAGGTGGTGTTCCTGATCGAGACCAAGCAGGCCGGGATATTCCATATCAGCAACGTGCCGGCTGAGGAGCTGGAATTCATTCTGGCGGTAATGTGCCCCAACATATTGTTCCCGTATCTGCGCGCGGTGATTTCCGACGTGTCGGTGCGCGGCGGATTTGCGCCGGTATTGCTGAACCCGTTCAATTTCGAGGAGCTCTACCAGCAGCAAAAGCAGCAAACGCTGAAGGCTGCCACAACGACAACCCATTGAATGAAACCGGCCGGCCATTATTTCTTGTTTGTCCTGCTGCTCTGCAGCGCAGCCGCCGCCCATGCCGTTAATTTTGTATCTGTCAGCGCGGACAAGGCGATACTTTACGATGCTCCTTCGGTCAAGGCAAAAAAACTGTTTGTGGTGAATCGCTATATGCCTTTCGAGCAAGTTGTCACGCTGGACGGTTGGGTCAAGGTCCGCGACCGTTCAGGCGGCCTGTACTGGATGGAAAAACACGTATTGAGCAACAAACGTTATGTGTTTGCACTGCAACCCCTGATAGACGTGCGCGCCGAGCCGGCTCTTTCCGCCGCGCGGCTGTTTCAGGTTCGCCAGCAGATAGCACTGGAATGGCTGGCGTCTACCGGCACAGGCTGGATCAAGGTGCGCCATCAGGACGGAAACGTCGGTTATGTGCGCAGCACCGAAGTATGGGGAGGCTAGTCCCGGCCATATGTTCCGCTGTAACGGCTTTGATTTCTCTGCTGTTGCCGGGCCCGATTCACCCCAACCTTTTACTTGTTGCGTAAAATAAATGTTTGCCTGGCAGTGAAACGGAGCTTGAATAAGCGATCATGAACATCACAATCATCGGCGCGGGAGCGTGGGGAACTGCCCTCGCCACCAGCCTGGCTTCCCACCATTCCGTCACGCTATGGGCCCGCCATTCCGGGAACATCAGGGCGATGCGATCCACGAATTTGAATCAGCGCTATCTCCCGGATATTCTGCTGCCTGCCAATCTCGAGTTCAGCTCGGATTTTGACGCGGCTTTGACCAGGGCAGAATTGGTGATCATCGCCCTGCCGACGGCCGCGTTGCGCTCCATACTGCAAAAACTTGCACAATCAGCTCGATTCCAGTCAGCCGGACTCGGCCCCGAGTTCGGCGTGGTGCTGGCATGCAAGGGTTTCGAGGCGGAGAGTTCAAAATTACCGCACCAGGTTGTCGACGAAGTGTTGCCCCCGGGATACCAACGTTAACCCCCATCGGGCCCGAGCTTTGCCCAGGAAGTTGCGCGCGGATTGCCTACCGCACTGACACTGGCCTCGGCGGACGAAGAGTTTGCGCGCCATACAGCGAAGGCTCTGCACCATGCCCGTCTGCGCATTTATGCCAGCAACGATTTGATCGGTGTGGAAGTCGGGGGTGCGGTGAAAAATGTTCTGGCGATCGCATCGGGAATCTGCGATGGCATGGGCCTGGGCCAGAATGCCCGTGCCGCACTGTTGTCGAGGGGTCTCGCCGAGATCATCAGGCTGGGTCTGAAACTGGGCGGACGAATTGAAACCCTGGCCGGATTGTCCGGCCTGGGGGACCTGATCCTGACCTGTACCGGAGACTTGTCGCGCAACCGCCAGGTGGGGTTGCAGCTGGCGCAACAGCACGACTTGCCGGAAATATTGCGCAGGCTCAAGCATGTTGCGGAGGGCGTTTACACAGCACGCGAGGTGCATCAGCTTGCGCAGCGTCTGGGAGTCTCGATGCCTATATCCGAGGCGGTATACCGCATACTCTACGAGGATATTCCCGCGGTAGAGATGGTTGTAGAACTGCTGAATCGTACGCCCAATCCGGAGTTTGGCGGCGACTGAATTACGCAGGCGGTATTTTTCTGCGAAACAGCAGATCCCACACCCCGTGACCCAAACGCAAGCCGCGCTGTTCAAATTTTGTCAGGGGCCGGTAGGCTGGGCGCGGCGCATAATCAGCAGCAGTATTTTCCAGCAACGCATCCTCATTCAATACCTTCAGCACCTGCATGGCATAATCTTCCCAGTCGGTCGCGACATGAATATATCCGCCGGGTTTGAGTTTTCCAGCCAATAGCGCGACGAATGGCGCTTGAATCAGGCGGCGTTTGTTGTGGCGTGCCTTGTGCCAGGGATCGGGGAAAAAAATTTGAATTCCATCCAGCGTCGCCTCGCCCAGCATGTCGCGCACCACTTCGACAGCATCATGCTGAATGATGCGAATGTTGGAAATGTGATGAGTATCGACCAGCTTGAGAAGGTTGCCCACGCCCGGGGTATGCACCTCAAGGGCAAGGTAGTCGTTCTCCGGATGTGCCAGCGCGATGCTGGCGGTGCTGTCACCCATGCCGAAGCCAATTTCCAGAATCCTGGGGGCGCTGCGTCCGAAGGCCAGTTCGAGATCGAGCGGTTTCGCAGCGTAGGGAATGCCGAAGCGGGGCAGCATGGTATCGCATGCGCGCTGCTGTGCCGGCGAGACGCGGCCCTGGCGCAGTACAAAACTGCGGATGTGGCGCTTGCTGAGATCCGTGGTGTCGGTCATGGTATTCAAAGGCATGTCTGTCCGCAGATTACGCAGATTAAAAAGATTTTAAGAAATTGAAGCTGTGCAATCTGCGGATGAAGGTTCTTAACCGCGCGTCGAAGCTATGATTCCTGCCGTTGGCGAACTCGGGCTGGCGCTGTATAGCTTTTTCGGCATGCGCCCGGCTTTGTAGGCCGATCGTCCTGCTTCCACAGCCTGTCTCATCGCGCTTGCCATCAATACCGGCAGCTGCGCGCCGGCGATGGCGGTGTTCATCAGCACTCCGTCGCAGCCGAGTTCCATCGCAATGGCGGCGTCGGAAGCGGTGCCGACGCCGGCATCCACGATCACCGGAACCTGCGCGCGCTCCATGATGAGTTGCAGGTTCCACGGATTGAGTATGCCCATACCCGAGCCGATCAATGAAGCCAGCGGCATGATCGCCACGCAGCCGATGTCTTCGAGTTGCTTGGCGACGATAGGGTCGTCCGAGGTGTACACCATCACCTGGAAACCGTCAGCCACCAGCGTCTTCGCGGCGGCTATGGTTTCGATCACGTTGGGATAAAGCGATTGCGGGTCGCCCAGCACCTCAAGCTTGACCAGACTGTGCCCGTCCAGTAACTCGCGCGCCAGGCGCAGGGTGCGCACCGCATCGTCGGCGCTGTAGCAACCCGCGGTGTTGGGCAGCAGCGTGTACTTCGACGGCGGAAGTATTTCCAGCAGGCTGGGCTCGCCGGGATTCTGGCCGATGTTGCTGCGGCGAATGGCGATGGTGATGATCTCCGCGCCGCTGGCCTCGACCGCCGCCCTGGTTTCGTTGAAATCCTTGTATTTCCCGGTGCCGACCAGCAGCCGGGAAGAATATTTTTTGCCTGCGATAATCAGATTATCATCCATTGTGGTACTCATTTTAATATTGCGTTGAATTGACAACTATCAGCCCCCGCCAACAGCGGTGACCACTTCCAGCGTGTCTCCATCCTCCAGTTGCTGTGACGCAAACAGGCTGCGCGGAAGTATTTCGCCATTGCGTTCCAGGGCAATGCGCTTTCCGGTCAAGCCCATTTCTTCGAGCATGGCGGCAACACAAGTGGAATCCGGGAGTCGATGACTGGAACCGTTGATGCTTACAGTGATCACTTTGATTTCCGCTCAAACGGGCATGGTATTATTGGTCGGATGAATGGAGTCATGCACAAAATAGGTGAGGGAGAGAGTCCGCAGCGCCAAACCGTAATTATTCTCGCGCTTTGCCGCGATTTTACTCAGGTTGTCAGCATAACTCAACCGGCGTTAGCTCATCGCTCAATCCGCCGGGGTTCAAAACCCGATGGCCAGGGGGCGTAGCTTATTGAGGTTTTCATATTTGATGACAGTGACACATCTTTCGGAATGCGGTAAGGTGAAATTAAAAAACTGGCACGTCATTCCTGCGAATTCGGGGAATCCAGAGTGCCTCATCATTGCAACAAGGCTTCAGCTGCGAGTGATGGCACAAACACCTGTCATTGCGAGGAGGCGAAGCCGACGCGGCAATCCAGATGGTTTAAAAAAATGCATCCTGGTCTTGCTGGATTGCTACACTTCGTTCGCAATGACGGCAAGGGTGTCGTGAATTATGGAAGTATCAATAAACCCGCTTCACAATCAGAAGTGAAATCGCAGGGTGTGCTTTGCGGAAAGGTTGATTTCAATTTTAAAAGAGCTGTGAAAAGAATCGTTCGGTCAAAATTAATCTAAATAGGGGGTAATGATGCTGCATAAAACAGGGTTGTCAATTGGCTGCATGATGCTTTCTGCCGGGGCGTTTGCGGGTGTGTCGGGTATCACGACAGCCAACAATCAGGTCGGCATGCAAATCATTTCGACGCATGTCAATTACACGGAAACCGGTAATGGGCAGTATGGCGGCCCAACCGGAAAGCTGGACAGCGAGTCGGGCCGGGTTCCGGGGTTTGCTCTGTCCGTATCCACGATGCAGGATTTATCGGAAGGAGGCGGATATTTTGAAGCCGAATATAGCCATTCCAATGGCAACACCAATTATGTGGGCGGACTCACAGGCGCGACCTCGACACCGTATGGTTCAGTGACCGGCATTTCCAGCGCTGTCCTCGTTGATTACAGCGGCCGTTTCGGGAAGGGCTTCGCTCTCGGCGGCAAATTCATGTTGACCCCTTACGCAGAACTCGGCCGGCATGAATGGGACAGGGGGGTCAATGCGGGCGAGACCTATACCAATAATTATTACGGGGCGGGTGCGCTGGCTCAGTACTCGCCTGTTGACAGTCTGGTAATTTCAGCCAATGCCATGTTGGGCAACACCTACAAATCGTACATTGTCGTTAATGGAGCGTTTTCGGGGGAACTGGGCAATTCCACCATCGCAAAGGTCGGGCTCGGTGCCGATTATGCCCTTGCCAAAAACCTGCACGTGAACATCGGTGCCGAATACACGAAATTCAACTATGGCATCAGTAACGTATATCCCGTGGGCGGCGGATACGTGGCATGGGAACCGGACAGCAGGACGAGCTACACAACAGTCAAAGCCGGCCTGGGGTATGCATTCTGATCCGGCAGCCTGACGCACTTCAATAAACCCTCAAACTCATCCAGAGGCACGGGTTTCCCGAACAGATATCCCTGGTACTGGACGCAACCGTTCTCCAGAAGGAGTTGTCGTTGTTGTTCCGTTTCCACCCCTTCGGCAATGACGGCCATGTCCAGGCTTTGGGCCATAGCAATGATGGTGCGCACAATCGCCTTGTCGCTGCTGTCGGTGGCGATATCCCGCACGAACGACTGGTCGATCTTGAGCTGATCTAGCGGCAGCCGCTTGAGATATTGCAGCGATGAAAAACCGGTGCCGAAGTCGTCCAGCGAAAACTGGATGCCGGTTTCGTTCAATGTGCTCATCGTCGCAATGGCGTCTTCGATGTTTTCCAGCAGCATGCCTTCGGTCAGTTCCAGTTTGAGCAGGTTGGGTT
>JAJZEQ010000003.1 GCA_021851345.1 Pseudomonadota bacterium | reverse complement strand
GCAGCCAGCACTGCGGCGCCGCTTTTAAGCGATACTTCGCGCTCGGCGGAACGCCCGCCGAACAGCACTGCAACCTTGCCGAAAGAGGCAGGACTGAGGACTGAGGGTTTAGGACTGAGAAGCGGGTTCATGGTTTTTTTTCACCGACAATGCGTACTTCCGGATGCAGCCTGATGCCGGTCTGCTGCTGCACCACAGCCTGCACTTCGCTGATCAGGTTTTCGATATCCGCCGCGCTCGCGGCACCCAGGTTCACAATAAAGTTCGCATGCTTTTCCGACACCTGGGCGCCGCCGATTTGCCTGCCTTTCAACCCGCATTGCTCGATCAGCCGCGCGGCGTGATCGCCCGGCGGATTGCGAAATACCGATCCGGCATTCGGCAGGTTCAACGGCTGGGTGGCGATGCGTTTGCTCAACAATGCCTTGATCCCCAGCCGCGCCTCGTCGCCATCGCCCCTGGCAAGCTGCAGCCATGCGGCAACAAAGAATTCTGGTGATTCGGGGTCAAGAGGCAAGGTACAAGATGCAAGGATGGGTTCTTGAGTCTTGCCCCTTGTGCCTTGTGCCTTGCTCCTCGTGACATACCGGTATCCGATCTCGTATTCGGCCGGCGTGCGCACATGCACTTCGCCGCGCCGGCCCACGGTCTGCACGCGCATCACTTTTTCCCATGTCTCGCTGCCATAGCAGCCTGCATTCATCGCCAGCATGCCTCCCAGCGTACCGGGGATGCCTGCAAAAAATTCCGCTCCCTGCAAATTGTGCTGTGCGGCAAAACGCGCCAGCTTCGCACCCGGCACCCCGGCTTCGGCATAGATGCTCCCGTCCATTTCGAGATGCAATGCGCTCAATGCCCCGTGCAGCAGCAGAACCGTGCCGCGCAAACCGCCGTCGCGCACCAGCAGATTGCTGCCCAGGCCCACTGCACACAATGGTTCATCCGCCGACAGACCGCGCAGGAACACCAGCAGGTCTTCCAGGTCGGCAGGCTGGTACATGCGCTCGGCTGTGCCGCCCGTCCTCCAGCTGGTATGTTTGCGCATGGGCTCGTCGCGGCTCAGGGTTCCGCGCAATGGCGATTTGGCGTAGTGTTGCAGCTCGGTCATGTTCATGGCTCACCCGAACGTTGCGCCTGCACGGCCGGCGTCTTCCCGGTTGCATCGGCGTCGCTTTTTCCCAGCAATCTGTTCGGCGTGTTTCCTATCGAACCGGCGCCCATCGTGATGACCACATCGCCGTCGCGCGCCATCTGCATGATCGCCTGCGGCATCTGCTGTACATCCTCGACAAACACCGCTTCGCTCTGGCCCGACACACGCAGGGCATGCATCAGCGCGCGCCCGTCTGCCGCCACAACGGGCGGCTCGCCGGCCGGATAGACTTCCGCCAGCAGCAGCGCGTCCACGCTGCACAATACTTTCACGAAATCCTCGAACAGGTCGCGGGTGCGCGTGTAGCGATGCGGCTGGAAGGCCAGCACCAAGCGCCGGCCGGGAAACGCGCCGCGCACCGCCTCCAGCGTGGCCACCATTTCCGCGGGGTGATGCCCGTAGTCGTCAATCAGCGTGAAGCCGCCGCCGCCCGGCAACGCAATTTCACCGTAGCGCTGGAAGCGCCTGCCCACCCCCTGAAATTCGGCCAGTGCAGAAATGATTGCGTCATCCGCGACACCGACCTCAAGTGCGACAGCGATCGCGGCAAGGGAGTTCAGCACGTTGTGCATGCCCGCCAGATTGAGCGTGATATCCAGATCCTTGGGCGTGTCGCCCCGACACGGTGCGGTGGAACCGTCTGGTGCGGGAGGGGCGGACGGGCGGCTGTTCCCGCAATCGGCCGGCTCCGCCAGTAACGTGTCACAGCCGCCGTTCTGCCGGCATTGCGCGGTAAAGTGCATCCGTCCGCCCTGATGGCGCACGTTCACCGCGCGGATCTGCGCACCCTCGCCGAATCCGTAAGTCGTCACCGGCTTGCTGATGCGCGGCAGAATTTCCCGCACGTTGGCGTCATCCACGCACAATATTGCCCTGCCGTAGAACGGCAGGTGTTCGACAAATTCCACAAACGCCTGCTTGAGCTTTTCGAAATCGTGGCCATAGGTTTCCATGTGATCGGCGTCGATATTGGTGATCACCGCGAGTATCGGCTGCAGGTGCAGGAACGACGCATCCGACTCGTCGGCCTCAACCACGATGAATTCACCCGTGCCGAGTTTGGCATTGCTGTCGCTGCTGTTCAGTTTTCCGCCAATCACATAGGTGGGATCGAAACCGCCCCTGGCCAGCACACTGGAGGTCAGGGAAGTGGTGGTGGTCTTGCCATGCGTCCCCGCAACAGCAATGCCTTGGCGCAGGCGCATCAGTTCGGCCAGCATCATCGCGCGCGGCACCACCGGTATGCGGCGCTCCCGGGCCGCCAGCACTTCGGGATTGTCCATGCCCACAGCCGTCGAGACCACCACCGCGTCGGCGTTGGTCAGGTTCTGCCCGGCATGGCCGAGATACACCGTCGCGCCCAGTTTCCTTAAACGTTTGGTGGCTGCATTTGCCCCCAGATCCGAGCCGCTTATCTGGTAACCCAGATTCAGCAACACTTCGGCTATGCCGCTCATGCCCGAGCCGCCGATGCCCACAAAGTGGAGATGCTTGACCTTGTGCTTCATGCCGCCACCTCCGCGCAAATTTCCGCGACTGCGGCCGCAGCTCCCGCCTTGGCCAGGTCGCGCGCCTGGAGCGCCATCGCCAATAATTTTTCGCGATTCAATTCCTGCAGCAACCGGGCCAGTTTTGCCACACTCAATTCGCGCTGCGGAAGCAACACTGCGGCGTCGTGCTTGCTCAAAAACTCCGCATTGCGGGTCTGGTGGTCGTCCACCGCAAACGGGAACGGTATCAATATGCTCGCCACACCCGCTGCGGCAAGTTCCGCAACAGTCAACGCGCCGGCGCGGCAAATCACCAGATCGGCGTTTCCGTAGTGCCTGGCCATTTCGTCCATGAACGGCTTCACTTCCGCCTTCACTCCCGCCTGCTGATAAGCCTGCTTGACTGCCGCATAGTGCTGCTTTCCGTTTTGAGTC
>JAJZEQ010000268.1 GCA_021851345.1 Pseudomonadota bacterium | reverse complement strand
TGGTGATATTTACATCGGGCAGGCGGCTGCGGAAATAATTTTCCAGCTGCGGCGTCAGGTTGATCTCCGGCACCAGCAACAGCGCCTGCCCGCCGTGCCGCAATATTTGGTGCATCAGGTGCACATACACCTCGGTCTTGCCGCTGCCGGTGATGCCGTGCAGCAGGAAGCAGGCGTAGCCGCCGGACTGCGTGACGGCATCCACCGCGAGTTGCTGTTCGCCGGTGAGCGTGTGCGCGTTGTCGAAACTGTGCTGCGCAACATTCTCCCCTCCTTGCAGGGTCTGGGAGGGAATGATAGCGAAACTCTCAACCCACCCCTCCGACACCAACGCTTTCAACTGCGCCCCCGCCGTCGCCGACAAGGCCTTGAGCTGGGCCAGGTTGCACGGTTGTTCGGCAAGTCTGGCCAGAATGCGCCGCTGCACCACCTTGCGCTTCGAAAACGATTCCAGGTCCAGCGCCGCGCCACCGGCGCTCAGCCGGTAATTCAGGATGGGTTTGCTGGTCACCGGCTTGTCTGAACGCAGCCGCGCAGGCAATGCGGACAAGACTGTCTGCCCGATCGGATAGCGGTAGTAGTTGCTGCAAAAGCTCAGCAGGTCGAGCAACTGCCCCGACAGCGGGGCGCTATCCGGCAACACCTGTGTCACCGGTTTGATGCGCTCCGGCGCGACATCGGTTGCGGCAACGCGTTCCATCACCACCCCGACCATCTGCCGTTTGCCGAACGGCACGACTACCCGCTGTCCCGCCACAACCTCCATACCTTCAGCCACCGTGTAATCGAACAGGGTGGGCAGCGGAACATCAAGTGCGATGCGGACTATAGTCATAGGTTACACGTAGGGCGGAAAAGCGCAGCGCCTTCCGCCGCATGCTTTGCCATTTCGCACAAGGAATCGAAATTTTCACATGCGTTGGGAGGCGCTTCATTTTTCTCACTCGGCGGATAACGCCTGCGGCTCATCCGCCCTACGTTGCTATTCATCGCGTTCTCCCGCCTTCAATGTGACTCCATCTCCAGCCCAATCCAGCGGATAAATCCCCGCTTCCACAAAGCGATGAAATGAAGAATAAGGCCAACCGCTCACCCGTTTTACCAAGCCATGTTTGAATGGATTGATGTGCACGTAATCTACATGCGCCGCGTAATCGCGTTCATCGCGGATGGTGTGTTCCCAGAAACGCCGTTGCCAAATACCGCGTTCACCTTTGCGTTTCCGAATTGCCGACAATCGTTCGGTTTTAGGCAGCGTCTTCGCAAACGCAATCTTGATCGCTTTCCATCGCGCCGAGTAATCATCATCGCCTGGCGGTAAAGTCCAGATGCAATGCGTGTGATCCGGCAATACCACCCAGGCGTCAATGTGAAATGGATGCCGCGCACGAACCTGCCGCACCGATTCGCGAAAAGCGTCGATATGCTCGACGAGCAAACATTCACGGCGATCCAATAAATTGACCGTGAAAAAATACGTTCCTCCGGGAACACGATTGCGGTGGTAGTCGGGCATTAATGAAGCATGGCTAAAAAATTAATGGATAACCCGTAGGTTGGATGAGCCGAAGGCGTTATCCGACGGATTAGATGAACGCAGCATTATCCGCCGCAGGGGATGAGGCCAAAGGCTGTCATCCGGCGAATGCGTAGTTTACCTACTCTGCTTATTTATAACCAACAGTCATGCGGCGGATAACGCTACGCTCATCCGCCCTACATAACTGTATCCCCCGGGGTTGATTGCGTCCCGATGTGCGAATAGATGCTGCGCTGAAGTTGCGGGTGTCAGCCCAGTTGCTGTCCATGTTCCCGGGTTGCGTGAAATTGCACTTTCGGCCAGCGCTCCTGCGCCAGGCGCAGGTTCACGCCGGTGTCGGCGAGGTAGGCGTAGTTGCCGTCGACGTCCTTCGCCAACCGGCTCTGGTTGGCCTTGACAAACTCGTTGAGGTGAGCGGCGTCCGGGCAGGTTACCCAGCGCGCGGTGTGTATGCCGGCGCGCTCGAACACCGCATCCACGCCGTATTCGGATTTCAGCCTGTGCTCGACCACCTCGAATTGCAACTGGCCCACCGCGCCGATCAGCGGGTTGGAATCCACCAGCGGCTCGAACACCTGTACCGCGCCCTCTTCGCCGAGCTGGCGCAAGCCCTTCTGCAGTTGCTTGGCTTTCATCGGGTCGCGCAGCCGCGCGCGGCTGAACAACTCGGGCGCGAAGTAGGGGATGCCCTTGAAGGTGAGCGCCTCGCCCTCGGTGAGCACGTCGCCGATTTGCAGCTGGCCGTGGTTGTGCACGCCTATGATGTCTCCGGCATAAGCTTCGTCCATGCGCGTGCGCTCGTTGGCCATGAAAGTCACCGCGTTGGCGAGTTTCATCTCTTTCCCGGTGCGGCGATGCTTGACCTTCATGCCCGAGGTGTAGCGGCCGGAACACACGCGCAAAAAGGCGATGCGGTCGCGGTGGTTGGGGTCCATATTGGCCTGGATCTTGAACACGAAACCGGTGAATGCTGTCTCGGTCGGTTGCACGATGCGCACATCGGTGGCGCGCGGCAGCGGCGCGGGCGCCCAGTCGACCAGCGCGCGCAAAATCTCGCGCACGCCGAAATTGTTAACGCCGGAGCCGAAGAACACCGGGGATTGCTGCCCGCCGAGAAATTCGTCCAGGTCAAACGATGCGCCCGCGCCGATCACCAGTTCGGTCTCGTCGCGCATGGTCTGCATCTCGCTCGGGCACTTGGACTCGAGCTGGGCTATCTGCGGGCCGCGCAGCGTTTCGACTTCCTGGTCCGCCTTCGCCTCGCCCGGCACAAAGCGCAGCACCTCATCATTCAGCAGGTGATACACGCCCTGAAAGCGCTTGCCCATGCCTATCGGCCAGGTCACCGGCGCGCATTTGATCTTCAGCACCGACTCGATCTCGTCCAGCACTTCCAGCGGGTCGCGCACTTCGCGGTCCATCTTGTTGATGAAGGTGATGATGGGGGTGTTGCGCAGGCGGCACACCTCGAGCAGCTTGATGGTCTGGGCTTCCACGCCTTTGGCCGCGTCCACCACCATCACCGCCGCATCGACCGCAGTC
>JAJZEQ010000089.1 GCA_021851345.1 Pseudomonadota bacterium | reverse complement strand
CGGCGCGCTCCAGCAACAGCACATCCCCGTCAGCAGTGTAGATCACCACCAGCACCGAGACCGGCTGTTTGTATTGCACCGTCATATCCCTGGCTTCAGTTCGAAGGCGAGACAAGCTTGTCCTGAGCCCAGTCGAAGGGGCGGCGACAAGTGAGCGACGCTGGCAGTGCCAGTAGCACGACTAGGAGTGAACGATAACCAGCGACTTGGCTGTCGTTTTTTTTGCAGCCTAGTCGAATGGCTATAACCAATGACTTGCCCGGCGTCTTGTGCTGGGCTAGTCAGATGGCTAATTGTCATATCAGTAGTCATATCAGGAAGCCAACGCAGTATCGCCGATGAAATGAAGTCAGGAAAAGAATATCCAGAACGCCTTGTTGCGCTGGCGCCAATACACCACCGTGTCGGCCAGGATGTCCAGCGCGATCTCCCTGTCGTTGGCGGAAAGGCCAAGCGTGTCGCTGGCATTGCGCAACAGCAGCACATAGCCGTTCGCCTGATGCCACGACAGGTCGCACAGCGCATCCGCAAGCGCATCCCAGTTCGCGCCGAATTCGGGCGGGAAACCAGCCGCGGCAGCCAGGGCATTGAGCAGATTCTGTTTGCCCTTGACGCTCCTGAGATCGGTATCGAACAGCGCAAAACCGGCTGCATCAGCGGCGCCGCGCAGGGTTTCGATACTGCATCCCAGCGTATAGCTACCCGCTGCTTCCTGGTCGCCCAGTTGTTGTGCCAATGCTTCCATGGCTACTCCTGAATTCGTTTGAATATCTTGTAATGGTCGGCAGTGTAATAATATTCGCCGGGTTCACCGCTGATGATGCGGCGCGCACCGCGATTACGCGCCCCCGGCGTTTTCACTGTGTATTCGTGATAGTAGCCGCGCGGGCGCTTCGGCAAGGCCCGCTCGTAGTTGCCGAACACCACGCCATCGCGCGGATAGGCAAACGGCCCGCCATTCTTGATGGCGCGCAGCGTGTCCCGCGCCTGCGGCGGCAACTCGGCAACGCTGATGATCGCCAGATCGGCATGCGCACTTTGCGCCGCGTGGTGCGTATGCGCCTGCGCACCGGCCGGCAACCACAGCATTGACGCCAGCACGATCCACACCAAACGCAACATGCGCAGCCCCATCATTCCTTGGTGACTTCAGCGGTGGTTGTCACTTGCTGGCGCAGGCGGATATGCAAGTCGCGCAACTGTCTTTCATCCACCGCGCTCGGCGCCTGGGTCAGCAGGCATTGCGCGCGCTGGGTCTTGGGGAAGGCGATCACGTCGCGTATGGATTCCGAACCGGTCATCATCGTCACGATGCGGTCCAGGCCGAACGCCAGTCCGCCGTGCGGGGGCGCGCCGTATTGCAGTGCGTCGAGCAGGAAACCGAACTTGAGCTGTGCTTCTTCCGCGCCGATGTTGAGCGCACGGAACACCTGTGATTGCACCGCCTCCTGGTGGATACGCACCGAACCGCCGCCGATCTCGGAACCGTTCAGCGCCAGGTCGTAAGCCTTGGCCAGACACCTGCCAGGGTCGCTTTCCAGCAGCGCCAAATGTTCATCCTTGGGTGCAGTGAACGGGTGATGGCAGGCATTCCAGCGCTGACCTTCGTCGTCGTATTCGAACATCGGGAAATCCACCACCCACAGCGGCTCCCACGCCTTGCCGTTGGTATAACCCTTATCGTGGCCGATCTTGCTGCGCAATGCGCCGAGCGCGTCGTTGACGATCTTTTCCTTGTCCGCACCGAAGAAAATAATGTCGCCGTTCTGCGCGCCGGTGCGGGCCATGATGGTCTTCAGCGCGGCCTCGTGCAGGTTTTTCACGATGGGCGACTGCAAACCGGTTTCGTTGAGTTGCGTGATGTCGTTGACCTTGATGTAGGCCAGCCCCTTCGCGCCGTAGATGCCGACAAATTTGGTGTACTCGTCGATCTCGCCGCGCGAGAATGCGCCGCCGTTTGGCACGCGCAACGCCGCGACGCGGCCGGTTTCGGAATTGGCCACACCGGCAAATACCTTGAACGCGACGTCCTTCACCGCGTCTGTCACTTCCGTCAGCTCCAGCGTCACGCGCAGGTCCGGCTTGTCCGAACCGTAGCGTGCCATCGCTTCCGCATAAGTCATGCGCGGGAACGGGTTGGGCAGTTCTTCACCCAGAGCTTCCCTGAACACCGTGCGTATCATTTCTTCCATCAGCGCGGTGATTTGATCTTCATTCAGGAACGAAGTCTCGATATCCACCTGGGTGAATTCCGGCTGGCGGTCGGCGCGCAGGTCCTCGTCGCGAAAGCACTTGGTGATCTGGTAATAACGGTCGAAACCCGCCACCATCAGCAGCTGCTTGAACAGCTGCGGCGATTGCGGCAGCGCAAAGAACTCTCCCGGATGCACGCGCGACGGCACCAGGTAGTCGCGCGCGCCTTCCGGCGTGGATTTGGTCAGCATCGGCGTTTCGATGTCGATGAAGCCACGGCTGTCGAGAAAGCGGCGGAACGCCATCGCCACCTTGTAGCGCAGCATCAGGTTCTTCTGCATCTGCGGGCGGCGCAGGTCGATCACGCGATGGGTCAGCCGCACCGTCTCGGACAGGTTCTCGTCGTCCAGCTGGAATGGCGGGGTCAGCGCGGTGTTCAGCACCTCGATCTCGTGACACAGTATCTCGATCTCGCCGCTGGTGATATTGGCATTGGTCGTGCCCGCCGGACGGCGGCGCACCTTGCCGGTGATGCGCAGCACGAACTCGTTGCGCACCGATTCGGCGATCCTGAACATGTCCGGGCGGTCGGGGTCGCAGACGATCTGCGCCAGCCCCTCGCGGTCGCGCAGGTCGATGAAGATCACCCCGCCATGGTCGCGGCGGCGATGCGCCCAGCCGCACAGGCTGACGGTTTGATCGAGTTGGTCGGTGTTAAGCAGTCCGCAATAATGAGTTCGCATGGTTCAGGTTGGTAGGAAATTATTTAGTTTGATTCGGGGTTGGGTGTATGGACGCGATGCTTTCCGGTTTCGGAATCCGCCGCCACGCCCATCGAGACGATGGAGCGCAGGGCCACGTCCACAGTCATATCCAGCGCTATGGTGTCG
>JAJZEQ010000209.1:8180-13053 GCA_021851345.1 Pseudomonadota bacterium | reverse complement strand
ACTCTCAGGGAGGATGCAAGGTTAGCCGCTTCCTTGTACTGGATTTATTCGGTATGGGTGCTGATTATATTTCTGGATGTCGCTGTGCTCAGGCATTTCTGGTGTCGCTTCGCCTGTGTATACAAGGTTTGGCAACATTCGTTCAAAACCAAGGAAACGCTGCACGTGGTTTACGATTCCAGCCGAACGGATGAATGCGCAAAATGCAATTATTGCGTGACAACCTGCTTCATCGATTTGGATCCACGCAGGACAGAGGTTTATGACAGCTGTATTAACTGTGGTGACTGTATCGATGCGTGCAATAACCTGCAGGCTAAGAAGGGCGGAGTGGGTTTGTTGCAGTTTGAATTCGGGCAGCGTAAGACGGGCAAGGTTCGTGAATTTCGTGACAATTCCATTTTATTGCTTTCGAGGTTTCGTTGGACCGTGCCCTTCGCAGTTATGGGTGCCGTCATGTTTGCCTGGGGAGTCTGGTCATACCAGCCATACCATATAGCAGTGGGTACCCAGCAAATGGCCCATAATCGTACGGGAGGCGATTACCTAATTGAAGTTTCGAGCAAGCGATATCGTCCAACCGAACTGACCATGTCAGTGGAAGGATTGCCGCCGAATGATTTTACCCTGAGCAATCACGATGTGAGCCTGAAATCGGTTGGGCGCACATCGGTATTCCTTACCGTGTCGCCGGCCCTAAAGCGTGGTCTTTACCCTTTCGTGGTGGTGGTTCATTCCAAAGATGGCTGGATTGGACGTTTTAATGTTCAGCATTTTGTTGAATAGGAGAGATATGATGGAACAGACTGATAAGAAATCGGGCGTTGCGAATGATGAATCTCAATGGGGCGAGTTGCGCAAAGATAACTACGGTTATGCCTCGGACGAGGAACGCTTGGAGAAACGCGGCATGGAAGACTGGGAATTGGTGGAGAAGATCCCGGAATCACAACGTAATGTTCCTTATTGGTTCATGGCTGTGGTGGTTATTGTGTTGCTGGTTGGCGTCGGCCTCAGCTTTCCATTCTGGGGTTTGCGTCCGGGAGTGGTTGTGAAGTGGGCCGACTGGGTGAAAGACCCGGGGTTCTTGGGATCGCTGGTATATATTTCAGTTGGTGCAATATTTATATACTACATGATATACATGTACGGGTCCCCTGCCGCAGGCAGGCTGGATTCCGACAAGGGAGTTCAGGATAAAAGCAAAGCGGGCAAGTAAAAATAACGGTTGTGCTGCCACTGTAAATTTCTGTCTGAAACGTGAAAAAAATACTGACTGTACTGTTAAGTTTGCTTGCCGTAGGGCTGGCCGCATGTAACGATGAAGCCAAGCCTCTTCAGATTCCCTCCCAGCATTGGAAGGAAAATGTTGTGCGCATTGAGACTCATCCCAATCCCCCGCTTGCGGGCATGTCCGAAATTGTTGTTATCGTCACCGGCCCGCATGGCAGGCCTACTGGGAATTTAATCGTGTCACTGCGTGGTGGTGAGTCACAACCGTGGACACAGGCGATTCAGGATGGATTTATTGGCGTGTATCGCCGGGCTGTCGATATTGGAGAGAGCAATTCCGCTGCAGTACAAGTTCGGCTTCAGGAGGGAACCGAGCAGAAGGTGCTGTTCTTCCCGCTTAAACTGGCTGGCGGGTGATGCAGTTTAATTTTTACGGTGTGGAGCGATCCCCGGGGGACGTTATGGTAAGAATTACATTTGCAAGGTAAGTGCAGAAACCAACTGCCATAGTGGTGCCGGAAACAGCCATAACCGGACCGTATAAACGATGAATGGCGGGAATCTCTTGCGGATCGGAATGCAATAACAAACCCTCCCAAATGCCAAAAACCATTTGTATGATATAGAAGCTATAAACGCCTATGGTGACCCACCAGAAAGTATGTTTAACCAGGCTGATGGAATATATCCTCTTTCCAGTAAAGATCGGCAGCAAGTAATAAGTCACGCCCATTGCCAGCAGTACCACACCTCCAACCAAATTCATGTGCGCATGTGCCAATGGATCGATCATATGGCCGGGGCCGCCGTATGGGCTGCCAATCGAATCCAGCCAGGCACGAATAGGCGGCATGACTTGGAGCATGCCATGAATAGTGCCGATGAAGAATGAGAAAACAGAGACCAGCAGAAACTTTAGCAGGTGTTGGTGAAGAATGTCTTTGCTCATAGAGTAGGGTGCTTTTACAGATCTATTTAGGCTAACGGGATAGATCTGGCTACTTGGTAAAGACTGGAAACTGGTACTTTCAACCGCCACAAACAAAAATGCCCGGCGATTGCCGGACATTTTCATAACAAGCTTTGAAACTACGCAGCGTTTAAATTTATTTTTTATCTGTCTCTATGATGCGCTCTATACCCAGATTGCTCAAGCTTATAGAAACCAGCATTCCCAACACAAAGATTCCAATGGGCACTAAAAGTTGAATTGGTTCAATTGACATAGCGTATTTCCCTTCGTTACATGACATATCATAATTAAATGAAACTACCACTCTTCCCCTCCTGCTGGTTAACAGTCTAGCCGAATCCTGCATTTCGTGCAACTGTTCGCATGCGACACAATGCATATAGAGCACGAGCCCCCACTAGGCATATAGTATTGCTGCATTGACTTGCTTGCTGATACAATACTTTTTAAATTCAGTTGCCTGATTGCGCAATAATGCCGTGATAACAGCTTTATGCCGGAACGAGGGGTCTGGGGCTTAGGCTGAAGCCGGGCGGGCATTCCAGACCATCCGGCCGCGAATCCCATTGGGTTTTAGTTTTTTGATTTGTAAAGTCGGCACATCCCTGTCTGCTAAAGTTGGCTGCCTATCAGCCGGTAGGTAAATATTATATGAACAATTGGTTACCGCGTATCCCACAAAGATTCTGGGCTGTCCCCGCACTTTTGCTTTGGGGTGGCCTAAGCTTCATATTGTTGAACAAATCTCCTTATGGTATTGATGAGGGAGCTGCGCGCGCATTATTGCTGGTCTGGTCAGTAACGGATGATGTGGTCAGTCCGATCGTAACTCTGGGATTGCCAGATTTCCGCGCATTATTCTTCGCACCTGTCGGCTATTTATGGGTAGGCAATATAGTCGCCGCGAAGATATTCACGTTGTTTGTGATGTCGGGCGCAGTGTGGGCAACATACAGATGGAGAGAGCATAGCGGAAATGCAGAGAGCGCACTTTTGGCATCCGGGCTGTTGCTGATCTGTCCGTTACTTATCAATCAAATCGACACGATTTCCGTCGTACCTTACCTTCTTTTCGTTTTTGCACTTGGCGCATGGGCGGATCAAAAGTACCGTGAATCTCCCCAGGCATTCGGGGGGATGTATTTTTCCCAGATTCTTTTATGCCTGGTGAGCGTCACGCTACACCCTGCCGGTTTGGCTTACCCGTTGGCGCTGTTGTGGGGATGGCATAAGAACCCGTCTGACGCAAAACATAAGAATTATTTTTTCGGCGGAATAATCTTTGTCGTCCTGCTTGCACTTTTACTGACACTGGGATGGAATAACATAGAATGGTTCAGCAATCCGATGAGAAGCATGTCAGGTTTGTTGTCAGGATCGTCAAGCGCCAGGAATATTGGGATTTTTGGCTGGATTAGCGGGACAGGGATACTTGGTATCCTGCTACTGGTAATCTGGAAACAGGCTGGAAGCTTGTGGGCCGACATCTTCGGGCGGACTCTGCTCATTGCAATCATCGCGGGCATGCTTACGGGTGACCAAACTTGGAGCATTATTGCCCTGGCTGTTTGCCTGTATTGGGGCTTGCCTTTATTGTTACCGGCCAGCACGAATACATCGGGTGGATTTTGGGGGCAGCGTGGCATCGCCATGTCGTTGTTCTTTATTCTTTCGACCACGTTCATGCTGGCTGATAAAGCGAACTACCAAACGGTGCTGGACGGATATTTGTCACCGCGAGACAACCTGATCAAAACCCTGGCCGAGGACAGGGGAAGTTTCCCTGGTAGCGAGCCAGGGCAGGACCCCTCCGTCTCCAAGCAGCCGGTTCGCGTGGCCAGTCAGTGGCCTGGGCTTACCATGCTGGCCTGCCGTTGTGATGCGCTTCCGCTGCCACCACCCGCCAAGGATAGCGACGATTTGCTTGCAATGTTGCGGGGTGTCAATTATTTGATATTTGATCCGCGCGATCCAAAGAACATTTCGCTTGCGCGAAATATTGCCACAATGGATGCTGGAAAAGTAGAGACCGTCGCTTTGCAACAGGGAGGGGTAATCGTTGCAATCAAGGGTTCCGTACCCGGGCAAAAACCATGATCAAAGGCATGGTTACCGAGATATTGATTTATTCGGTTTCCGCAATCGGTGCACTATTCATAACAGGTTTTTCAGTGCATATGTTTGTAGGGGGCCTGGTCAGCCAGGAAACAGAGTACCAGCTAATCGCCGGAGCTTGTCTTGTTGTTGCATCCGCAACTGCATATATGGCGTGGGATGTGATTCAAAATCGCTCAGGGAAAAAGTAGCGCGATTCGCAGACAGATATTCTTTTAGTTTCTATTTAACGTAGCGCTTCAGCAGCGCTTGGGCAGACTCAAATTGAGAAAAATTGGTAAATTGCCCTTTGTGAATTACAAATTGTAATTGCTTGCCTGTTCCATCCAGGCCGGAAATGCCAAAAGACTTGCCCGAATAATCGGGGTAATAGCGGAGGTTTTTTACCAGGTTGACCTGGATGCCGTTTTTTTGCACCAAACCGAGGTTCTGCTCGCCGATTTCCAGGCTAACCGGAGCAGACGGCAAAAGCATTAGTCGTGTTTTCATTACGCGATTAAATCCGGCTATGAAAAAGAAACAGGCCAGGAAAAAGAATAAATATCCCATGCT
>JAJZEQ010000209.1:0-8170 GCA_021851345.1 Pseudomonadota bacterium | reverse complement strand
GTGATCATCGCCATACCAAAAACTGCCAGCTATGGAGCCAAGCGCGAACACTGTTGGTATGTAGAGCATCAAATCCCATACCATGCCATTACGATCCTTGACGAACCTAAACTGGGTTGGCTCTGTTAAATGCTTGTCTATCATTGCTCGGTTACCAGCCACCATTTTCGGCTACAAAGTTTGCTTGATCGCATCATCCAATTCACCGTACAACATTCGTCCGGCGCGCTCAAAGTGGACAATACCTTTTTTGTCGATGATAAATGTCCACGGATCCCCCATGACTTGATAAGCCTTATATGCCTGTGGATTCTCATACTCATCAATGTGGATGAATATCATTTGACTCTGATACTTGTCCATGATTGCTTTGAGCATCTGTAGTTGCTCGTCACAATTTGTGCAATGTCCGGGGGTTGCAAACTCCAAAACTATAGGTTTGCCGGTTAACAATGCCTGATCTACCGAGTATTGGTACATGCGGGGATCCGGCTGCCGGTAAGTCGTAACCTTGCTGAAGTTGCCGCCTACATCGGCCAAGGTCTTGGTGGGCAGGCTTGGAGCCCGTTCACCCACGGCAAAGCCCGCGGCCATTCTTTGTTCGCATCCACCCAACAAGCCCAATATAGCGATCCCCAGACAGGACCACAGCAGCGTTCTCTTGCTCATTGCCGGTCTTGCCATCCTATGGTGGTTTTATAAAGGTTGTAACCCCAAATAATATTTGCCGAAAGCACTAGCATTCCAAATATTCCGACAAAAGCAAGCAGGTGACTGACCAGCTTTTCGGCATCTTCCCCCGTGCTCAGGCCCCCGACCAATCCGGCTGTGAAGAAAAAAACAACCATCCCGATCAGTCCAAAATTATGCATCCAGAAATGAATTTTAACCAGGCGCACGCTGTATATCGAGCGGCGGGAAACCATGGGTACCACATAGTAAAGCGCGGCAAATATCGCCATTTCCACCCAGCCAAGCAAGTTGATGTGCCCGTGAGCCAATGTGATCAAGCGTCCATGGGCGCTGTAATCCACAAAATGCCGGAAGGCGGGAACGCCGCCCATAATTGCGCCCCAGGAGAAACCGATGATGCTATAAATTATGCACGCGTAAACAAACCACAAAAGATATCTGGTGAAATCCTTTTCCTGCAATGCGTTCTGCTCAGTGCTTGTTTTCATGCTGTCCCTCTTGTGAATTTGACTTCATCCAATCGCGAATATCCGTATACTTTTTTCTCCAGCCGTCCGGAGTCCACATGGCAACCATGGCATCAATGAAACTCGACTCGCCCTCGGGGGGTTCGAATGACGAAGAAGACCCTTGATCTGATTTCAACTCGGAAAGAAATATGGCTATATCATGCAAATCGGAATCCGGGAGGCTGGACACATAAGCGGCATCCTTGGGGGGTGCGCCATGATCCATTGTTTTTGCGCCATACGTTTGTTCCGGGTGCTTCAGGAAGTTGTAGAAATAATTCACGTCATGCTTCGAGCCCAGGCCATCCAGGACTACACCCATGCTGGTGCCACTGCCAACAGCATGATGACAATCGTAACAATTGTTATTTTCATATAGCCCGTAACCACGCTGCCCGGCAACTGAAAAATCGAAATGCGTCAGTATTGGAAACAGCGGTTTACTGGTGTTATGCCGGACCGTCTCCAATACGGTAAAGTTAATCACAGTAATGACAACAAGCAACGCAACCACCCCAAAAAGAATCTTCTCTCCTTTTTTCATTTATCACCATTCCTGAATCAATATAAAGTCCGAGTAGCGTAGTGTATTTCATCAACGACTCTCAAAGCAAAAAAGACTGGCCTGAGTCGACCAGTCTTCATTAACTGCCCGCACCGATTATTGACGATGCGGGAATATCAAAAGAACAAGAAAAACTTATTTGACGATAGTAACGTTTTTCAGAACTGTCTTATTGTCGAGCTCATATGTGTCCCCTTCGGTCCTGGCTGGTGCCTGAGACAAGTAGGCAGCAGCATTATGGATGTCATCATCAGACAATGTCCGTGCAATCGCTTGCATTTGACCCATAGGATCATTAGCGCGGGAACCATCACGCCAATGTGTCAATTGGTTGACTAGGTACACATATTTTTGCTGGCCGATCTTGGGGTAAACAGGATCCGCGCCGCGTCCATTAGAGCCGTGGCAAGATTGGCATGCGCCAGCCTTCCCTTCTCTGCCGTATTTAACGAGAATCTGACCTTTGTAGGCTTCACCTACGACCGTGCCGTCCGCCTTGAGCGCGTTGAGGTCGGAAAGCTCGCTATCCCTGGGGAAGCTGTTTTCATAGGCAGCCAGATCGCGCCTGTCTTGAACGGTCAGTCCTTTTGCGATGCCATTCATCTGATCCATGGTCAAATCTTTGCGCTTATCTTCTGCAAAATTGGTCAATTGCTTGACGATGTACACATATCCAATATTGGCAAGCCTTGGGGTCCCCATTGCATCCATGCCCATGGCTTTGTCGCCGTGGCATGTTGCGCAGGCCGGGACACCAGCATCCGGCTTGCCATTCTCGTAAATATTTTTTCCATTGGTGACATTTGCCGATACAGCACTCTCTTCAGCAAAGCTTGCGCCTGAAAACGCCAGCATTGCGACCGCCCCCCAACATACAATCACCCAATTGGATAATTTACGCATATACCCCTCCCCATTCTAAAATTTTAACTACCCGCATTTAGTGCAGGTCAACGCTATCCCGTTTCCTTGCCAGACAAGAAAATCAGGAATTTTTCTTCATCAAAATAAAAGCCAAACCAAAAAGAAATCCAAAAATACCGATATACATCAAAAAAACTTCGGCGGTTGTTGTATCAGGTTCAAGCATTTGCAGCTCCTCGGTCAATGAAGATAATTAATAATCCCTGTGTAAGGGCATAATTGATAATAACATCAAGAAAACAATGTGTCATTCGTCACCTGCCGCGAGACGAATAACGCCTTTTTACAGCCTTAAAGCCATGCGATCAATATTGTCGAGCTGCAACTTTCCTGGTTTCATGCTGCCGTATCCAAAATTGGCTCCAACCATGATCCCTCCGGACTGATTGTCCTGTCCCCAGTCAGTGTAGCAAATACGCTTTTCCAGCCCACAGCACAACTCGGAGTAACATAACTGCAAACGTGCATCAATGCACTGACATGGATCAACCAAATCACATTTAATTGGGGGTCATATATCCGATTAAAACGTTTGGGAACCGCATAAATGAATACTGGCCGCGAGCCATGTTGTTGGGGAGATCGGGAAGCCGCTGTCGGTGGTCAGCAATCTCTCTTCATGCAACGAGTATACACGCGGCCTGATATTTATTCGGCAATATCGAGGTAATCAACGATATCCCTGAGTTAAGTTAGCCGGTCTAAATTTTGATGCGTGTGTAACGTGGGTATTGTGCTGGCACAGTGTTAGTGCACGCTAGCAATAAAAGCCACTCTTGCCAATAAGCGGGGTATATATTCAATGCCAAAATTAGCGAGTCAACTAAGGAAGCGAAGCACGCATCAGGTTGGTTCTGTTTGGGAAATTGATTACCCAGCTGGAAACGGCCAAAAGATTGCCGGAGACTAGGGGAGAGTGAGTGGAGTGGCGATGCAAACCTTCGAGCTACCTGCAGTGGCGTAAAAAAATCGCTTGTTGCTGTTGGGATGCAAGTTTCGCCAGGCTTGAAGGTGCGTTCCAGGTGGCCAACTGGCATAATGCCCGGTACTTAAGGAGGGTTTATGGATAAATCGGTCAACCAGCTTGTAGTTGACTTGGAGCTGATACGCAGGCTTGATAAAAACGGCCCGCGCTATACCTCTTATCCCACTGCGGATCGTTTTGCTGAAGCTTTCAATGCGGGCAGCTATAGCCTGTGGGTGGCGAAGCGCGAAATTGGCGGTATCGCCCGCCCGCTCTCGCTGTACATCCATATTCCATTCTGTAACACGTTGTGTTTTTACTGCGCCTGCAACAAAGTGATAACCAAGGATCGCAGCAAGTCCGCAGAATACGTGCGCTACCTGATAAAGGAGATGGCCATGCAGGCCTTGTTGCTCGGGCCTGACCAGGTCGTCGAGCAATTACATTTCGGCGGGGGCACGCCGACATTCCTCAGCGATGATGAAATTCGCCAGGTGATGACCGCGATTCGCCAACATTTCAGGCTGGTTGAAGACGGCGAATATTCCATCGAAATCGATCCGCGCAAAGTCAGCGAAGAAACCATCGCGTTGCTCGGCGAGGTTGGGTTCAATCGCATCAGCATCGGGGTTCAGGATTTCGATGATCAGGTGCAGCGTGCAGTGAACCGCATCCAGAGCGAAGAAGAGACCCGGCGGGTGATCGATGCGGCGCGCGCCCATGGTTTCAAGTCGGTGAGTATCGATTTGATCTACGGTTTGCCCAGGCAAACACTGGAAGGTTTTGGTGTGACGCTGGACAAGGTCATCGCAGCCAATCCGGACCGCTTGTCCATCTATAATTATGCGCATATGCCCACCATTTTCAAGCCGCAGCGCCGCATCCATGAAGAGGACTTGCCTGCCCCGCAAATCAAGCTGGATATTCTGGATATGGCGGTGAACAAGCTGACCCATGCGGGCTATGTGTATATCGGCATGGATCATTTTGCCAAACCAGAGGATGAACTTGCCGTGGCACAGCGGCAAGGCAGGCTGCACCGCAATTTTCAGGGCTATTCCACGCATTCCGATTGCGATCTGGTGGCGCTGGGACTCAGCGCGATCGGCAAGATCGGCCCGACCTACAGCCAGAATTATCGTGAACTGGAAGACTATTACGCTGCACTGGACAGGGATGTGCTGCCCATCATGCGCGGCATGGAATTGAATGCCGACGATCTGGTGCGCCGCGCCATCATTCAGACCTTGATGTGCCACTTCGAGCTTGCCAAGGAAACCTTCAATAGCACTTTCCGGATAAAGTTCGATGATTACTTCTCTGCCGAGCTGGAGGAACTGCACGAATATGAACGCGAAGGGCTGCTGGAGATTTCCTCGCCGCAGATCAGAGTGACACCCAAAGGACGCATGCTGATACGCAACATCTGCATGGTGTTTGACAAATACCTGCGCACCCGGCAGGAGCACGCGCTCTATTCCAAAGTGATCTAGCCAGACTGGATATGGGCAGGTCACAGTCAGGCACTTTGTGAATCCTCGCTCCGCTATAATTTTCTACCGACTGACGGGATACTCATGAACAAAATCCTTAAATATGGTTTGCTGGGCATAGGCGTGGTGGTGGCGCTTGCCGCGGCGGGTATCGCTTATGTGGCGGCGACCTTCAATCCCAACGATTACAAGGCCCGGATCATCAAGGTAGTGAAGGACAGCAAGCAGCGCAATTTACGCCTGGATGGAGACATCAAGCTCTCGTTCTTCCCGAGTATTGGCGCGAGCCTGAGCAAGGTGTCATTGTCCGAGTTTAAAAGCGACAAGGAATTTGCGGTCATCGATTCTGCGCGCGTGTCGCTTGCAATCATGCCGTTGCTGCGCAAGCAGGTGGTGGTGGAAGAGGTGGCGGTGAGCGGGTTGCAAGTCAATCTGGTCATGCACAAGGATGGTACAAGCAACTTCGACGACTTGCTGGATCCTGCAGGCCGGAAACAGGAGCAACAGCAGGAACAACAGCAGCAGAAGGCAGCCGAACCGCCGGTAAAATTCGACATCGCATCAGTGTCCCTGGAAAAAACCAATCTCAGCTATAGCGATGAAGGTAGTGGCGCACAATACGCGATCAAGGATTTGAATTTCAAGAGCGGACGCATCGCCAGCGATGTGCCGGGCAAAATCGAATTTTCGGCCGCCATACAGGCTAACCAGCCCAGGCTGGATATCAATACTCAACTGAAGGCCACGTTGACGTTCGATCTGGACAAGCAGAAATACCAGCTGCAGGGTCTGGAACTGCAGGCCAGCGGTGCGGCCCTGGATATCAGCAGCTTGAAAGTGACAGCCAGCGGGGATGTGAGTGCCGAAATGGCTACCCAGGAATTCGCCGCGAAAAAATTCGTGCTGAATGCCAGCGGCATCAAGGCCAGGGAAAACGAAGTTTCAGCGTCGGCTAACGTGAGCGAAGCGAAGGTTAAGCAAAGCGGCCAGAGCTACAAGTTTGAAGCCGGGCTGGATGCCCCGTCATTGAGCCTTGCCAGGGACAAATACTCCGGCGACAAGATGACGCTGAATGCCAAACTGGATGGCGCTTTTGGTAATGTCGCCGCAAGCCTGTCGCTGCCCGGTGTGGAGGGCAGCGCGCAGTCGTTCAGGGTCAGCGCGCTCAGCCTGGATCTGGATCTGAAACAGCCCGACCAGACTTTCAATGTCAAATTCAGTTCGCCGCTGGCCGGCAATATCAAAACCCGGCAATTCGATTTGGGCAATCTCAGCGTGACGGTGAATGCCACCGGCGACAAATTGCCGAACAAATCGGTGAGCAGCGAGATGAAGGGCGGCGTTCATGTGGATGCATTGAAGCAGAGCGTGCAGGTGAATCTCGCCGGGGGCCTGTTGCAAAGTCAGATCAAGGCAAAATTAGGTGTGCAGGGCTTTGCCGAGCCGGCGATAAAATTCGATGCCGATATCGATCAGTTCGATGCCGATTTATACCTGCCAAAATCATCTTCAGCCGCGCCGAAATCTCCCGCAAACTCAGTGTCGGCAGCCAAACAGCCCGAGCAACCACTGGATCTGTCCGCGCTGCGCAAACTCAATCTGGACGGCAGCCTGCGCATCGGCATGCTGAAAGTGATGAACGTGAAATTCACCCAGCTGCGGGTCGACGTGAAAGCGCTTAACGGGTTGGTGAATATCAATCCGATCTCGGCCCGGCTGTATCAGGGCAGCACCAGCGGCAGCCTGAGTTTGAACGCGCAAACAACCCCCAGCCTCGCGATCATCCAGAATCTCAACGGCGTCAATGTCGCCCCGCTGGCGAAGGACGCCGCCAATCTCGATATGCTGGAAGGCAAGGGCAGTATCGGGGTGAACCTCACCGCGCGCGGCAACACCGTCGGCGCGATGAAGAAGGCGCTCAACGGCCACTTCTCGCTGAACTTGGCGGATGGCGCAGTCAAAGGCATCGACATCGACAAGAAGCTGCTTGCCGCCCAGACCATGTTGAGCGGGGGCGGTGGTGTGACCAGCGAATCGCTGGCGGCTAATTCCGGCGAGAAGTCCACATTCAGGGAATTCAAGGCGACATTCAAGGTGACCAACGGCGTGGCGCATAACGACGACCTTTCCCTGAGAACCGGGTTGGTCCGGGTCAGCGGGCAGGGCGACATCAATATCGGCAATGACAGCGTCGACTATTTTGCCAAGGCTGCCATAGCCAGGACAGCCGACGGAAAAGGCGGCCTCACCGTGCCGGTGCATGTCAGCGGTCCATATGCCGATCTGAAATACACCCTGGATTATGGCGCCATGCTCAGGGAGGCGGTCAAGCAGAAAGTGGATGAAAAAATCGAATCCAGAAAGCAGGAGTTAAAGAACCAGTTGCAGGATCAGCTCAAGGATAAACTGAAAGGGCTGTTCAATTGATTGGGGGTCATGCAGACGCAATCACCCGTTCCTGCACTGCCGTTGAATGCACAGCTTCTCGTCCCGCCTGATTGCCTGGCAACGCGTGCACGGCCGCCACGATCTGCCCTGGCAGGGCGCGGATGCCTATCATGTGTGGTTGTCCGAGATCATGCTGCAGCAGACACAGGTCGCCACCGTTATTCCGTATTACCGGCGTTTCACCGCATTGTTTCCGACCATCGCGGCACTCGCCGCCGCGACTGAAGAGCAGGTACTCGCGCACTGGAGCGGACTCGGCTACTACGCGCGCGGACGCAACCTGCATCGTGCCGCGCAGATCATCATGGAAAAACATCATGGCGAATTTCCGCGCGAATACGGGCAGATACTGGAGCTGCCCGGAATCGGCCGCTCCACTGCCGCGGCAATCTGCGCACTGGCCTGGCACGAACGCCGCGCGATACTCGACGGCAACGTCAAGCGCGTGCTGGCGCGCTATTGCGGAATCAGCGGGTCGACCGGCGAGAAGGCAGTGGAAGCCCGGCTCTGGCAACAGGCCGAAGCGCTGTTGCCGCAGCATGATATTGCCGCGTACATACAGGCGCAGATGGAT
>JAJZEQ010000160.1 GCA_021851345.1 Pseudomonadota bacterium | reverse complement strand
TCGCAGTCAGTGCCGGGTTACGTGCTTCAATCGTCTCGGTGTAACTCGCCATCCAAGAAACATAAGCGAAACCAATAAAAAAGGACTGTGCGGCGACCAGAAAGGCCAAAGTTTCGAAGCTGGCTGGCGTGCCAGACAGTCGGAGAAAAAAATAAATCACGATGAAAGCACCAACCCCGCCAAAAATCATGAACGGCTTGCGGACGCGGAGCCTGTCCGACAGCAGTCCGGCAATCACCAATGCAATCGCATTAACTCCCCAATTCCAGTTCGCCAGCACATTGGCTTGGTGCACGGAATAATGAAACACAGTGACAAAATAGATCAAGCTGAACGTCACTGAGGTGTAGTAAAACAGAAGCAGGACCGAAACGCCCAGCGCGGAAATCAGAATGTCCGCATGCATCATTTGACGCCAAGGACGATGCAGGCTTTGAGAGATATCCAAGCCCTTGGCGCGCAGTTCAATCAAAACCCGGTCACGAAGGCTGACCATTCGCTGATCGCGTAATTGCGGGGACAGTTCTTTCAAAAAGAAATAAGTGATGATGAAAATTACCAGAACGACTGCACCGCAAATCTCATAAGCGCTTTGCCACGTCTTGGTGATCGGCAAGGTCAGTGAGGTCACGGCACTCACAGTGAGACTGCCCAGTACCGGACCGATGGTCCAAAATCCCATTGCCGTAGCGCGTCCCATCTGTGGAGAAAAATCCCGGATCAACGCTGGCGTTGCCACTAGAATGATGCCTTCGACGCATGAAACAGCGAAGAATGCAACTGCCCACTCCGTGCTGGTGGTCACGTTCGGCATCACGAACGCGATCAACAGCCCGACGAACAGCAATCCATAAATGACAAGATTCGATCGACCCAGGCGATCTGCAAGTCCAGCAGCAAGTGAAGCGAATGCCCCGATCAAATTACCAAAGGCAATAATGTAGACAAATTCGTTGAATGGCAGCTTCAGGCTGGCCAGCAACAATGGGGCAACGCCACCGCCAATGTAGAGTGCATAATACAAGGCTATGGTGATCACAACGACCAGTGTCAAATACAGTCTTCGTGGGATTTCATCCGGATAGTGCGCCAGGTGTCGTCCCATGGTTGAATCATCCATGACGATATCTCCTCTTGATTTTTAATCATGGCGGGGGTAAGTCAAATACCCCTTCCTTGGCTCGTGAGGCGAATTCAGCCGAACTCCTGCCGCATAATAATGCGGCTGGACGGATTCTAAAACACCTTCGAGATTTGCAATAAAAAATACACGTCGTTCTTCACTCCGCCGCGCACTTGAACATCGGTCGACAGTTGCGCCTGCAGTGCAACAGTGGGGGTTAGGAAATCGCCCGCATCAATACCAACCCGTGTAAAGTCATTGCGAATGCCCGTGTCGATCGGGCCTGCTGCCTGAGACGTGCCATTCGGCAGGGCCACATTCCCGGTCAAGTATTGCTTACCACCCCAGGTTTTTTCAAATGCCAAGCCCACATAGCCCAGTGTTTGTGGGCTTATATAATATGGAAGATAGGCAAGAATCTGCTCGGATGCCTCGGTATGGCTGACGCCACTGAACGCGCCAGCATGATAATTATCAGAATTGCCATAATAATAGGCATCCCCCCAGATCTGAAAGTCGAGTCGTTTGCCCTGTGGATTCCCAAATACGATGTGCGTATAGCCTGCCTCAATGTTATTAACCCAATTGTTCGTGCTTGCATTCAATGCCGCGTTCGAATCGTAGGCGCCGCTGGGTGGGCTGATGAAATAGGCGAGCGTCAACACAGCATCCGTCTTGGGATCGTAATAGGGCTTAATGTAAGCAGATAACTGGGGTTCAGCCAGCCCGCTGTTGTTGGTCAGATTCGCTCCTCCAATCTTTGTCGTTCCGACGAATTTCACGTACGGCTGAATAAGCTGCAACCCCCATGACATGCCATCGATAGGTGGAAATGTATGGATAATTCGAAAAACTGGAACATCAGTTTGAATATTTGTATTGCTTAATTTTGTCCCATTCGTTGTGTAATAATTACTGGCCGACGAATAAATATTGTATAGCTGCACAATCGTGAGATTTGGTGGTGGCAATGCACCATCATATGGCAGTGGCCCAGCGGCGTGCGCTACAGTATTGAGACAAAGCATTGTCAGACTAGCGCCAAGGGCTGCAACCAGTCGGTTTTTGTGTCCAGAATTGAATTGCCTTTGTGTGTTCATTGCCTGTCTCCTAAATGATTAAAATCACTGAGTATTGAAACCCGATAATGCAGGTATCGGTGTCGTGTTGTTCTGCCGCCAATCCAGAATCAATGTCCTCTCACGCGTGACGTCAGCCCCTTCGTTGGTACAAGCCCGGTTTGAGCTTGCGGCATGCGCTGCTCACTGCTGCCGGTATTTCGTGCCTGCATGGCCGGGTTATCAAGAATGCCGGTTCAGCCCTCGCCGCCAATTCAGCCTTGGTACCAGACGTGTATTGCCGCTGAATCAGCTTGCGCTTCATTCCCAACATAAACAGTGATTTTTGTGTCAAGTACCGGGTAGACCCTGATGAGGTCACTGCCCTCAAGACCTGTTTGTCCAGATTCCACTTAAAAATTGCCATTCGAAATTCTGCTCTGCAGAATATCATTCCATTTATGGGAGAGGCTGGCCGTAATGGCATCCATGCGTAACAGTCGAAAAATATTACGTTTCAACACAGATGAATGCGCCAGGCCCATGAATTGGATGGTCCAACGGGCCGAACTGCGGCGTTGTTGACCTCGGTCTGAAGCTGGATGCGGACTTCGGCAGGCTCCCAACTTCGAATCCCGGGGCAGTTTGACAAGTGTTGTGCAGTTGTTGATGGGACAGGACGCTAAGCAATGCAACTCGGCGTTGCAATGGTCAGTTACGCTAACCTTGTGCAAATGAGTGTCGCAGCATGACCCAAAGCTGCCGGTCGCCACTTCACGACCAATATGGTTCCAAAGTGAACCGTTGCGACTGGCGGGGCCGAGAGGCATCGTGCGATCACGAGCCGTCTCACAGCACGCAGTTGTCCGGAGCGCTCCGATGAAGCGAATGCTATGGCCTGACTGGA
>JAJZEQ010000241.1 GCA_021851345.1 Pseudomonadota bacterium | reverse complement strand
GCTGCATGATTGGGTGCTTGAGTAAGGTACGCCGGCGAACAGGCCATCCTGGTTTGCCGGCGGTTTAGAGAAGGTTCATTGGGGAGTCGCCAAGTGGTAAGGCACTGGATTTTGATTCCAGCATTCGTAGGTTCGATCCCTACCTCCCCAGCCAGTTTTCAGGGCGTTTGTCCTGTTGTTTCGATATATTGAGAGGTTGACGTGTCCTACGACAGCTTGATGGTGTTCACCGGCAATGCCAATCCTAAGCTCGCTGAAGCGGTCGCGCGGCACCTGCACATCCATCTCGGACGGGCCCAGGTGGGGCGCTTCTCGGACGGGGAAGTGCAGGTCGAACTTCTTGAGAATGTGCGCGGCAGGGATGTATTCGTGCTGCAATCCACGTGTGCGCCGACCAACGACAACCTGATGGAAGTGCTGGTGATGGTAGACGCATTGAAGCGCGCTTCCGCCGGGCGTATCACTGCCGCGATGCCGTATTTCGGCTACGCGCGCCAGGATCGCCGTTTGCGTTCGGCGCGGGTCGCGATCACCGCCAAGCTGGTGGCGGATATGCTCTCCAGCGCGGGCGTGGACCGTCTGTTGACGATGGATCTGCACTCCGACCAGATCCAGGGATTTTTTGATATCCCGGTGGATAACATTTACGCCAGCCCGATCCTGCTGTCTGATGTGTGGAAGCACGACTATCCCAATCTCATCGTGGTGTCGCCGGACGTGGGCGGCGTGGTTCGCGCCCGGGCGCTGGCGAAGCAACTGGATGCGGACCTGGCGATCATCGACAAGCGCCGCCCCAAGCCGGGCGTGGCGAAAGTGATGAACATCATCGGCGAGGTGTCCGGACGCACTTGTCTGATCATGGACGACCTGGTGGATACCGCCAACACCCTGTGCGAGGCGGCAAGTGCGCTCAAGGAAAAGGGCGCGGCGCGGGTGCTGGCTTATTGCACCCATGCGGTGCTGTCAGGGTCGGCGATCGAACGCATCGAGAATTCCGCGATGGACGAACTGGTGATCACCGACACCATACCGTTGAGCGAGACGGCGCGTAACTGCAAGCGCATCCGCCAACTGAGCACGGCGGAATTGCTGGCGGAAACGATACGCCGCATCAACAGCGAAGAGTCGGTGAGCTCGTTGTTCACTGAATAATTTGGCAGGTCGGGTTACGCGGCAATCCGCTTGCCCGATCTGCGAAACCGAATGAGTTTTGAGCGGCAGCCATGTTGGCTGCGGCAAATGTCGAATCGTCTGGTCGCGGGCGGTTCTGTTTAGGAGAAGTGAAATGGCAATCGAAATCAATGCAACAATTCGTAAGGCGCAAGGAACGGGTGCGAGCCGCCGTCTGCGTAACACCGGCCGCGTGCCAGGTGTTGTGTATGGCGCGGGCGACGTGAACATGATCGAACTGGATCACAACGAGCTGTATTACAAGCTGCGTGCAGAGGCGTTCCACGCTTCCATCCTGACGCTGAACCTGGAGGGAAAAAAAGAAGACGTGCTGCTGCGCGATTTCGTGATGCATCCGTTCCGCCAGCAAGTGCAGCACATCGATTTCCAGCGCGTGGATGCGAAGAAGAAGATGCACATCAAGGTGCCGCTGCATTTCGTGAACGCGGATATTGCGCCTGGCGTGAAGGAGGGCGGCGGCAAGGTCAGCCATGTGATGACCGAGCTTGACATCACCTGTTTGCCCAAGGATCTGCCGGCCTTCATCGAGGTGGACCTGGCGCATCTGGCACTGGGCCATTCCATCCACGTGGCCGACTTGAAGTTGCCCAATGGTGTGGAAGCTGCAGCGCACGGCGGGCATGCCGTTGAAGCTGTGGTGGCAACTGTGCAAGTGCCGCGCGGCATGATGGAAGCAGAAGTTGCTGCCGAGGCAGAAGCCGCTGCTGCAGCTTCTGCGGCATCCGCTCCAGCGCCTGCTGCCGGTGCGGCCAAGACAGCCGGTGCCGCCCCGGCGGCCGCTGCTCCTGCCGCCAAAAAAGCCAAGTAAGCAAAGCCGCAAACCAAACCCGCCATAACGAAAGCTGTGGCGGGTTTTTTATTCGGGCACCACGAACCGCATGACTGCGATACGTTTGATTGTTGGTCTGGGCAACCCAGGACGCGAATACGAAACCACCCGGCATAACGTCGGATTCCTGTGGGTGGACGAGCTCGCGCGGGAACAAAAGCTGAGCTTCAAGAGCGAAAGCAAATTTCACGGTTTGACAGCGCGGGGCCAGTTGCACGGTCATGAAGTGTCGCTGCTCAAGCCGCAAACCTTCATGAATGCCAGCGGCCGGTCGGTGGGCGCGCTGGTGCAGTTCTACAAGATAGAGCCGGCCGAAATGCTGGTCGCGCATGACGAACTGGACCTGCCGCCGGGTGTGGCGCGCCTGAAAATGGGCGGCGGCCACGGCGGGCACAACGGCCTGAAGGACATCATCGCGCATCTCGGCAGCAGGGACTTCTGGCGGCTGCGCATCGGCATCGGCCATCCCGGCGACCGCGCCGAGGTGGTCAATTACGTGTTGAACGATCCGCGCCGCGAAGAGCGCGAACTGATGGACGAAGCCATGCAGAAAGCGCAGGGCATCGCGCATCTGGTCATCGAAGGAAAAATGGAAGCCGCGATGCTGAAGCTGCATAGCAGTTGAGGAACAAGACGCAAGGATACGACAAGGGTTTTTCTTGAAACTTGCGCCTTGTACCTTGAACCTCTAATTCCCCAGTTTAATTTTTTAGAGAGATACAAGTCATGAGTTTGAAATGCGGTATCGTCGGCCTGCCCAACGTCGGCAAATCCACGCTGTTCAATGCGCTGACCAAGGCGGGCATTGCGGCGGAGAACTACCCGTTCTGCACGATAGAGCCCAACGTCGGCATCGTCGAGGTGCCCGATCCGCGTATGGATGAGCTGGCGAAAATCGTCAAGCCGCAGCGCATGCAACCGGCCATCGTCGAGTTTGTCGATATCGCCGGCCTGGTGGCGGGCGCATCCAAGGGCGAAGGGCTGGGCAACCAGTTCCTCGCCAATATCCGCGAGACCGATGCCATCGTCAACGTGGTGCGCTGCTTTGATGACGAGAACGTGGTGCACGT
>JAJZEQ010000012.1 GCA_021851345.1 Pseudomonadota bacterium | reverse complement strand
CGCCTGCCCGATGACGATGGGGCCTGCGCCGATGATCAGTATGCTTTTTATGTCGTTTCTTTTGGGCATAGTCTATTAGCCACAGAGTTCACAGAGAACACAGAGAAGAGCGGCGAACGCTCTGTGAGCTCTGTATTCTCTGTGGCCTAGGTTTTTATTTTCTCCATCATTCCGATAAATTTATCGAACAATCCGCCGACATCGTGCGGACCCGGACTGGCTTCGGGATGCCCCTGGAAGCAGAATGCGGGCTTGTCGACCAGCTCGAAACCCTGCAGCGTGCCGTCAAACAGCGACACATGAGTGACACGCGCATTCGCCGGCAGCGTTGCCGCATCCACCGCAAAGCCGTGGTTCTGGCTGGTGATCATCACGCGCCTGGTCTGCGTGTCCTGCACCGGGTGGTTTGCGCCGCGATGGCCGAACTTCATCTTCATCGTCTTCGCGCCCACCGCCAAACCCATGATCTGGTGCCCGAGACAGATGCCGAACAGCGGCAAACCGGTTTCAATATATTTCTTCGTCGCGGCAATCGCATATTCGCAAGGCTCCGGATCGCCGGGCCCGTTGGACAGGAACACTCCGTCCGGCTCCATCGCCAGCACTTCTTTTGCGGAGGTCTGCGCGGGCACCACGGTGATGCGGCAACCGCGCTCGGCCAGCATGCGCAAAATGTTGCGCTTCACGCCGAAGTCGTATGCCACCACATGGAATTTCGTATGCTCTACCTCCGGATAGCCCACGCCCAGCTCCCACTCGCGCTGCGTCCATGAATAGGATTTCGTGCAACTGACTTCCCTGGCCAGATCCATGCCCATCAGGCCGGCAAAACCGCGCGCCGCTTCAAGCGCTGCCGCCTCATCGGTGCCTGTCGCGATACAGCCGTTCTGCGCGCCCTTCTCGCGCAGGATGCGCGTCAGCTTGCGCGTGTCGATCCCGGCGATGGCCACAACATTGTTGGCCTTCAGATAATCCGGCAAGGATTTCGTGTTGCGAAAATTGCTCACCGTCATCGACAGGTCGCGTATCACCAGTCCGCTGGCAAATACCTGTCGCGATTCCACGTCCTCGGTATTCACGCCGACGTTGCCGATGTGCGGACAGGTCAGCGTGACGATCTGCCGGCAATAGGACGGGTCGGTGAGGATTTCCTGGTAGCCGGTCATCGCGGTATTGAACACTACCTCGCCGACGCTGCTGCCGGTAGCCCCGATGGAAATGCCGCGAAATACCGTACCATCGGCTAATACAAGAATGGCAGGGCTAGTTTGCGACACCGGATGACTCCCCAAGAAAAGGCTGATAGCTCGTATGACATAAAGAAGCGGAACGAACCGTGTGTTCATCCCGCTTTGGATAAGCTTGTATTATAGACGATTGGAGGGGTAGTTTCAATTCAAAACGCAGTGTCAAATTGCGGCACCAAAACATGGCCGGCACTAGCCGCCGTAATGTATAAATATTCTGTTAATCCGTCGACTCACCCGCACCACCGGAGACATTCGCCGCTGCCCGTATTATTATGCTGGCAGTAAAACGTGCCGGATGGCAATATATCCGGCACTACTTTTAATGCTGCGCGCCGGCCGGCACATCTGATAACGGCTCCCCGATGGATCATGCAAAATAATTTACTTTGTCCTGTTTGCAATGGCAGCTGTTCGCTGCTTGATGTAGTGGATTTCAACAAATCATGTGAGGAGGCAAGCGGGAAATTCCTCGGCCTTGCAGGAATCCCTGTCTACTACGCCCTATGCAGCGATTGCGGCTTCTGTTTCACTCCAGAGATCGCCACCTGGACGTTGCAGGAGTTCGAGGAAAGGATATACAACGACGAATACATACTCGTCGATCCGGACTACACCGAAACCAGACCCAAAACGAATGCCGCCAATCTAATTTCAATGCTTGGCGATCAGGCACGCTTCATTAAACACCTTGACTACGGCGGCGGGAACGGTCTTCTCGCAAACATCCTGAAAAAATCAAACTGGCAGTCGGTTTCGTACGATCCATTCGTGGACAGGAACACCAGTATCGACCAGCTCGGGAAATTTGACCTGATCACTGCATTTGAAGTTTTCGAGCACGTTCCCGATGTTCAACGCTTGATGTCAGACTTGCGTTCGTTGCTTTCTCCTGATGGCATTGTATTGTTTTCAACTCTGATATCAGACGGAAACATTCATTCCAATCAAAGAATCAATTGGTGGTACGCAGCCCCCCGCAACGGGCACATCAGTTTATTTTCAAGGAAAAGCCTGGCAATCCTGGCTCAAAATAACGGGGTCAATTTGGGCAGTTTTTCGGAAGCGATTCATGTCTTTTTCGCAAATGTACCACAATGGGCCAATCACATTATTCGCGGACTAACGTCTATCTGATTGGAAAGCCACAAGCTTTATATGAACGCTCCATACAAAATTTAAAATGATCAAATATTCTTACAATGCAGAAGAAGCCAATTTTGACGAACTGGTCGTGGCACGATCCCATGAAGTGCCAGTTTTGCTCGATATCGGCGCGGAGTGGTGCAGCCCCTGCCTGGTGCTGGGACCGATGCTGGAAAAACTGGCCGAGGAATACGAAGGCAAGTTCGTGCTGGCGAAGGTGGATGCCGACGAGAACATGCGCATCGCCGGGCGGCACAAGGTGCGCGGATTCCCCACCGTGATCGCTTACAGCCGCGGCCGGGAGACCGGCCGTTTTCACAGCGCGCAAGCTTTGCATTTCCTGCGCAACTTTATCGACAAACTGATCGAGCATCACGCCGCAGACATGCCTGAAGGTACGCGGCAAGCGGATTGATGCGGGAGCAGCAGAAACGGAGTGGGATTCGCCGGATCAGGTCTTGCACAATAGCCGGATGCCGATGATGACTAATCGCCGCAATCCGGAAAAAACAAAATCAGGCGGAATCCCCTGCCAACTCCTTGCCGCACTTCCCGCAATGGGTCGAACCGGCATCATTGCTCGCTCCACAGGACGCGCAGACAACAGTCCGTCCAGATAGTGCTGTTCTCCGCGAAGCACCGATCAATGCCTCGGTCAAAGCATCTGATTGACCGAGCAACGCCATGATCAGCCATATCGCGCAGGCAATGATGG
>JAJZEQ010000048.1 GCA_021851345.1 Pseudomonadota bacterium | reverse complement strand
CTGGCGCAGGAATTCGCAATGAGCTGGCAGTTGTTCGATTCGGCACAAAAGAAGCGGCTGGTGATTCTGGTGAGCAAGCAGGACCATTGCCTGAACGATCTGCTGCACCGCTGGCGCAGCGGCGAACTGCTGGTGGACATACCCTGCGTGATCTCCAACCACGATGATCTGCGCGGCTTCGTCGAGTGGCACGGCATCCCGTTTATCCATGTGGACATGCAAGCCAACAAGGCTGCGGCATTCGACAAAATCGCCGCGCTGTTCGAGCAGCATCGCGGCGATTGCATGGTGCTGGCGCGTTTCATGCAGATCATGCCGCCTGCGCTATGCCAGCGTTTTTCGGGGCGCATCATCAACATCCACCACAGCTTCCTGCCTTCCTTCATCGGCGCAAAGCCCTATCACCAGGCTTATCAGCGCGGCGTGAAACTGATCGGCGCCACCTGTCACTACGTCACTGACGAACTGGACGCCGGGCAGATTATCGAACAGGACACGTTGCGCATCGACCATGGCGACACGGTGGATGACCTGGTGCGTTACGGGCGCGACATCGAGAAAACTGTATTATCGAGGGGTCTGCGTTATCACGTGGAAGACCGCGTAATGGTATGCGGCAGCAAGACCATCGTGTTTCGCTGATTTCAAATTTTCAGGTATTTTTTCCAGGAACGGAAAGGTAAATCATGAAGAATCTCGTATTCGCAATGCTGCTCTGTGCATTCGTGGCACCGGCCTTCGGTGAGTCACCTGCAGCGGTATCGGTTGCGGCGCCCGCAGATGCGCAATCAGCAGTTATCTATTGGGATTCGGCCGAAGGCAGGGTGCTGCGC
This sequence comes from Pseudomonadota bacterium, assembly GCA_021851345.1. GTDB lineage: Bacteria > Pseudomonadota > Gammaproteobacteria > Burkholderiales > Gallionellaceae > Gallionella. The sequence goes on along the minus strand of JAJZEQ010000048.1, from coordinate 2,296 downwards.
GCGCGCATGCCGGCCGACGCGGATTACTGGCAACTTGCGCCCAACTTCGCCACACAGATCACCCAGTCATATTGCTCCGTGGCCAGCGCCATCACCGTGCTCAACGCGATGCCGATCAAGAAACCCGTTGATTCGACCTATGCGCCGTATGCCTACTTTACCCAGACCAACTTTTTCACCCCCGAAGTTGTAAAAGTCATCAGTGCACAGACCGTGCTCGCGATGGGCATGACGCGGGAACAACTGGCCGAAACGCTGTCCCGCCAGGGCGTCAAGGCAACCTCCATTGCCGGCGACACTTTCAGCGATGAGAGTCTGCGCGCCCTGCTGAAAAAGGCGCTGGGTGATGACGGGCAGTTCGTGCTGGCCAATTACTATCGCGCCACCCTGGGCCAGGTCGGGGGAGGCCATTGGTCGGCATTGGCGGCCTACGATGAACAATCCGACAGGGTCCTGATACTCGATGTGGCCAAGTACAAATATCCCCCGGCGTGGGTCACCATCAGCATGCTGCACCAGGCAATCGCCACGATAGACAAGGTCAGCAACAAGTCGCGCGGCTTGGTACTCGTGTCGAAATAAAAATGATCAGCAAGGTCAGTGAAAGCTAATCTCCGTTGGTTGGAATGTAATGAAAGCTGAGCTGGCCCGTTTAGTTCCAAAGACTCGATGAATGCCTTGGGAATGGCTATTGCAATGACCGCATAGTCGTTCGGTACCAATTCCAGATTGTCAAAAAATCCTCCCTTGTGGTTAGTTGAGCTTATTTTGTTTGATTTTTAATTATCCTTACTATAAAGTAAGGATTCTGAAAAAGGAGGGGTTATGTCAACTGCAACATTGACCAGCAAGGGTCAGATCACCATTCCCGCCATTGTGCGGGTCGCGCTCGGCGTCGAGGCAGGAGACCGGGTAGAGTTCGTCCAAGTTGAGCCAGGCCATTTTGAGCTGGTAGCCGCCACGCAACCGGTGACCGCTCTGAAGGGGTTGGTGCGCAAGCCTTCTTCACCCGTAACGATTAATGCAATGAATAAGACAATAGCGACTCACGGGGCAAAAGCAAGATGATAGGCTTGGATACCAACGTCCTCGTCCGCTATATCGCACAGGACGACTCGAAGCAGTCGCCTAAGGCAACGCGCCTGATCGAGGCGCTAACAGTTGACGCCCCAGGCTACGTCAGCATTGTTTCGGTGGTGGAGTTGGTGTGGGTGCTGACGGGTTGCTACGCATTAACCAGAAGCGAGATCTGCGAAGTGCTGGAAACGCTGCTGCGCACCAAAGAAATTATCGTGGCGAATGCCGATACCGTATGGAAAGCGTTGCGGCTGTTCAAGGAAGGCAAGGCTGATTTTGCTGATTGCCTGATAGAGCGGTCAGCTAATGAAGCTGGCTGCAACTATACGACAACATTTGATCGCGACGCTGCCAAACACTGCGGCATGCAATTGATTGAATGATATCGAAGTGTCCAGGACTGCATGGTACGAGTGGCTGCTATCGAGAACTTAGTTAGTATGTGCGTATAACCGCTGGGTGCCATGACCCGCACTTCATGTATATAAAATCGGATGACCGCTATATTCAGGTAAGCGGAAGTTGGCGAGTAGAATACTGAACAGTCTCACTCCGGCCACCTAGGGTCATTCGACTACGGCAGCTTTGCGGCAAGCAATCTTGATGTTGAAAGTGTCGAGAGGTACTAAAACCTGAACCTAATCTGGGTTTACCCTATGCCGCCTCATCAAACTCAAGCACTTTTTGAACTGGGAGATTCCTCCCTCTGGCTAAAACTAAACATAAGGTTTGGCAGGATTAGAGTATAAGTCTACGCTGGCAAACACAAAAACATCCCCCTTGGCGCCCGCCGTCGCCAGACCCAATTACGATTTGCACAAACGGTAAGCCCCATGTCTGAAGCAATCAGCGATTCCTCCATTTCCAACCCCATTGTTGGCACAACGGAGGGTGTCACCGAATTTAAACGCCAGAAGGCATTGCTTAAAACAGGTGCCTTGCAGAACGCGATTCTCAACAGCGCCAACTTTTCGAGTATCGCCACCGACGAAAAAGGTGTGATCCAGATCTTCAACGTCGGTGCCGAGCGCATGCTGGGTTATGCGGCAGCCGATGTGCTGAACAAGATCACGCCGGCCGACATTTCCGATCCGCAGGAACTGATCGCGCGCGCCAAAGCGCTGAGCGCAGAGCTCGGCACCAAGATCACGCCGGGCTTCGAAGCGCTGGTATTCAAGGCCTCGCGCGGCATCGAGGACATCTACGAGCTGACCTACAT
>JAJZEQ010000112.1 GCA_021851345.1 Pseudomonadota bacterium | reverse complement strand
CTAATGGCAGAAGCAATCCTTACGGTTTCGATTTTGAATTGTGGGCACTGGAGAACAATGTGCGCGCGGTGGGTTATGTGAACAACAAGGCGGACAATGTGCGCCTTGATACGCGGGCCGATGGTTTGGGATACCGCATCGAGAGCTGGCGCGAAGCGGTGCGCGACAAGTTCAAGTCGGAACTGGCAGATGCGCCCTATGCGGGCGTGCTCAGCGCGCTGGCCATAGGCGACCAGGGCAGCATCCCGCAAGCGCAGTGGCAGGTGTTCACGCGCACCGGCGTGAATCACCTGATGAGCATCTCCGGCCTGCACATCACGATACTGTCCAGCCTGGGCTTCGCCCTCACCTACTGGCTGTGGCGGCGCAGCACGCGTCTTACGCTTTGGCTGCCGGCACGCAAGGCTGCCGCGTTGGCGGCGGTACTGGTGGCGCTGATCTACGCGCTGCTTTCCGGTTTCGCGGTGCCGGCGCAACGCACCGTGTATATGGTGACCGCAGTTGCCGCCGCACTGTGGCTGAACCGCAATTTTTCGCCCGGGCAGATACTCGGCATCGCGTTGCTCGGCGTGCTGATCCCGGATCCCTGGGCAGTATTATCGCCGGGCTTCTGGCTGTCTTTCGTTGCGGTGACGCTGATCCTGTATGTCACGGCATACCGCCTGAAGCCCTCTCACTGGGTGGTGGAATACAGCAAGGTGCAATGGGCGATGACCATAGGCCTGATCCCGTTGCTGCTGGCGATGTTCCAGCAGGTGTCGCTGGTCTCGCCCATTGCCAATGCCATCGCGATTCCACTGGTGAGTCTGGTGGTCGTGCCGCTCACCTTGCTCGGCGCGGTACTGCCCCCATATTTCAGCAATTGGGGCGCGCCGCTGTGGCTGGCGCACAGCGTGATGGGCTGGACGATGGTACTGCTGGAATGGCTGAACAGCCTGCCGCAGGCAGTGTGGACACAACACGCTCCGCCGCCATGGAGCATAGTGGTCGGCATGTTCGGCGTGTTGCTGATACTGTTGCCGCGCGGATTCCCGGCACGCTGGCTGGGATTTTTATTTCTGCTGCCGATGTTCTTCAACAGGCCGGAACCTCCTGTTCAGGATTCGGTACGCCTGATCATCTTCGATGTCGGGCAGGGTCTGGCGGTCGCCGCGCAAACCCGGCATCACGCGCTGCTCTACGATGCCGGCCCGGATTTCAGCGCCGGCGCGGATAGCGGCAACCGCATTTTGATCCCGTCGTTGCGCGCGCTGGGCATAGACAGACTGGACGGGCTGATACTCACCCACGACGACACCGACCACACCGGCGGCGCAGCTTCCATCATGCAAACCATGCCCATCAACTGGGTATTGTCCTCGCTGCCCGACGGGCATCCGCTGCTGCAACAGGCAACCCTCTCCCCCAGCCTCTCTCCCGGCGGGAGAGGGGAGCCAAAACACTGCGTGGACGGGCAAGCATGGCAATGGGACGGGGTGAATTTCGAGATGCTTCATCCCGATGCGGCCAGCTACGCCGACACAAAAATCCGCGACAACGATATGGGCTGCGTGTTGCGTATCAGCGTCGGCAGCAAGCATATTTTACTGGCCGCAGATATCGAAAAGAAACCCGAACAACAATTACTCAAAGAACACATGGACAAATTGCCCTCCAATTTGCTGGTCGTACCTCACCACGGCAGCAAGACTTCATCGACCGACGATTTTGTGGTTGCCGTACATCCGGAATATGCCGTGTTCACTGTTGGCTATCTCAATCGCTTCGGCCACCCCAAGCAGGCCGTTGTGCAACGCTACGCTGACAATGGCGCAGAGCTGATGCGCACGGATCAGGACGGCGCGATCCTGGTCGGGATGAATGCACAGGATTTGCATGTGGAACGCTACCGCAAGATTCATCGCCGCTATTGGACTCACTGGCCGCGATCGTATCCTGAAAGCGACCCGGAAATCCCGGCCGATTGATCGCGATCCGAATTGATTGTTTTTATCGAAGTACGGATAATCACTGCCACGGGGATAATGCAGCCTCCCCGCCTCCAGACGACTAATCGTCCAAGGTCTGCTCTAGTGGGAAATCATCCAGGGAGAGGTCATGGACACATCGCAGCAGCAAATTCCCGGCAGCACCCAGGTTGGCAACAGCCAGCCTCCTGAACCGGTCACACTGGCTCAGGCTTTCCGGTATTGGCTGAAACTGGGCTTCATCAGCTTCGGCGGCCCGGCGGGGCAGATCGCCATCCTGCACCAGGACCTGGTCGAGAAAAAACGCTGGATCTCCGAGCGGCGTTTTTTGCACGCGCTCAACTACTGTATGGTGCTGCCGGGTCCGGAGGCACAGCAGCTCGCAATTTACATCGGCTGGATGATGCACAAAACCTGGGGCGGCATCATCGCAGGTGTGCTGTTTGTGCTGCCGTCGCTGTTCATTCTGATATTCCTGTCGTGGATCTATCTTGCCTACGGCAATGTGCCGGCAGTGGCGGGCGTGTTGTACGGGATCAAACCGGCAGTCACTGCGATCGTGCTGTTCGCCGCCTACCGCATCGGCTCGCGCGCATTGAACAACGGCATGTTGTGGGCGATGGCTGCAGCGGCGTTTGTCGCGATCTTTGCGTTCAACGCGCCCTTCCCGGCCATCGTACTGGCGGCGGGATTGATCGGCTATGCCGGCGGCAGGGTCGCGCCGGAAAAATTCGCCATCGGCGGCGGGCACGGCAAGGCACAACACAGCTATGGCACAGCGCTGATCGCCGATGACACGCCGGCGCCCGAGCATGCGCGCTTCACCTGGCCACGGATGCTGCGCGTCACATTCACCGGTGTGGCAATCTGGGTAACTGCGATGCTGATGCTGGTAGGGAAATTCGGCTGGCAGGGTATGTACACGCAGATGGGCTGGTTCTTCACCAAGGCCGCATTGCTGACTTTCGGCGGCGCTTACGCGGTGCTGCCCTATGTCTATCAGGGTGCGGTCGATCATTACCACTGGCTGACCCCGCTGCAAATGATAGACGGGCTGGCCCTGGGCGAAACTACGCCGGGGCCGCTGATCATCGTGGTGGCCTTCGTCGGTTTTGTCGGGGGCTGGGGCCAGGCGCTGTTCGGCCCGGACGAGCTGTTTCTCGCCG
>JAJZEQ010000014.1 GCA_021851345.1 Pseudomonadota bacterium | reverse complement strand
GAAGGCGTCACCCACATCATCGCCCGCCGCGCGGTCAATCTGCAAACCCTGACCCGCAGCACCGACACATTACAAAGCGTCTCGCGGGATTTTCATTGATACTCCGATGAAACAACCCCTGGCACCTCCCAAATCGCGCGTCATCACGCAGCCCCACCGACCAGCCGGGCGCGCAACTATTGACCGCACAAAGGTGTGGCGAAAATAAGCCGGACAGAGGCCGCCGCGAGTATATGCATCATTCCGGCAGTCGTTGATCAACTTCCCCAAACAGTTACAGACCGCAATGCGCCGTACCAGTCGCGACGAGCCGAAACGTGTCGTGTCATCAAACCCAATTCCGCACACAACTCAACGCTCCAGAATTGAGATATTGACATATGTCGTGATTTGATACGAAACGCCCGCGCAGAAAACAACCTGTAGCCTGACGCGGCAGCGTCACGGTTCGATGCGAAGCGCGGTCACGAAACAGTCCGCATCCCAATTCGACACGCGCGATTTTCAATTGACCAACTGCCCATCTCGACGCGATAGCGTCATGGCTTGGCCAGCAATTCCAGCACTCTGGCTCACAAGCTTATTGAGTGTTTGGAACAGCAATAGCCCCGTTGGATCGAGCCTATTGAAGATACCAGGCCCCTCGGTCACACTTGCCAAACACGTAACACGATCTGCAAAATTATATTCACCTGCATGCCCGCAGCGATGTCGTCCAGCGGCGTCACCGACCAGTCCGGCGCGGGTCACTTTCTTTCTTACCGGCGCTGCTCTCAAAGACTAGCGTTCCAACTCGCCGCACCAAAGCCAACGGGATTTTTGGGTTGTTAATATCCGGCCGACCTGAGTCAGCCAACTTTCTTTCCTGGGCCTTAAACCATTGTTCCAGATCTCTGGTTTCAACCCGCCATACCTCCACCAATTCGATACTGCTGTAAACGGAAAAATACCACGCTCTGACCCCGCGATATTTTTTTAAGATGACGGCGTTCAAGTGGTGATGCGTTGAAATACTTTTGGTAAGCAAAATATTGACCGATTTAAGTTCATATTCATAACCCTCCGCATCACGGCAGTCGTTTCCCTCACGACAACCAAGACCCTGCATGTTTAAGATCAGCAGTATCTGAAGGAGCTTACCGCCATTATCCTGAAAAATATCACGTATTCCGTGCTTGCTGGCTAATTCTTGATATTTCCGAATATAAGGAAATAACAACTTTAACTTTTCTAGGTCCGAATGATGCCTCATCGGGCTGGTCTCCCCTTCCCTCGGGAAGCAGGTGGAATGAGCTGGGCGGGTTCAATATTTAACGCAAGCGCCAAACGTTCCAGCGTTTCAAGACGAACCGAGCGGTGGTTACGCTCAATGAGGCTGATGTGTGTGCGGTGAATCCCGGCCCGATTAGCCAATTGCTCTTGTGACATCCCGCGCGCAATGCGAGCCTCACGCAGTAACTTGGAAAACTGTCTGGTAAAATCAGTTTCTCGCATTCGCTTTCCCGTCGTCACTGACTCGCAACGTTGCAACAAGGATAGAGAACCGGTAAAATTTCTCTACAGACAAAGCGCAACATTGTGTCAGGCAGGGATATGGAAAAATGCTACTGAACAACACTCATCAAATGCAGGACCATCACCCCACGTTTACCACGCCGCTGGGACAAGCCATCGTCGGAGATTCCATGACGGTGCTATCCTCTTTAGAGCCGGACTCCGTTGATCTCGTGGTAACCAGCCCTCCTTTTGCCCTGCTGCGGGAAAAAGAATACGGCAATCGGAGTCAGGAGGACTATATCGACTGGCTGTGTGATTTTGCGCCGCTGGTTCATCGGGTTTTAAAATCCACTGGCAGCTATATCATTGATATGGGCGGCGCTTATCAGCGCGGCGTACCGGTGCGATCGCTTTACAACTACCGCGTACTGTTGCGCCACGTCGACCAGCATGACTTTCATCTGGCGGAGGAATTCTTCTGGCATAATCCAAGTAAACTGCCATCACCGATTGAATGGGTTAATAAACGAAAAATCAGAGCCAAGGATTCTGTCAATACGGTCTGGTGGCTAAGTAAAGCGCCATGGCCCAAGGCGAACGTTTCGAATGTGCTCACGCCATATTCTCAACGCATGAGAACCTTGCTGAAGGATGCGAAAAAATTCTATACTCCCAAGCAGCGCCCTTCGGGGCACAATATCAGCGAGGCTTTCAGTAAGGACAATGGTGGCGCTATTCCATCAAATCTGCTGCAATTCCCGAATACGGAGAGCAACAGCACATACCTCCGCCTTTGCGAGACCTTTAATATCAGGCCCCATCCGGCCCGCTTCCCGCGACTGCTCCCCGATTTTTTTATAAAATTCCTTACCGATCAAGGTGATATGGTACTGGATATCTTCGGGGGAAGTGGCACGACTGCGGAATCTGCCGAACTGCTGGGGCGAAGGTGGAAAACCGTCGAATTGGATCCGGATTATGTCAAATCTGCTTCATTCCGCTTTCTGGGTGATCGGTCCGAATGTGAAGTTAAAGCGGCACTTAGCGCCATTGACGCCGGCGCATCCCCAATCATAGCGCCACGCCAACTCCAACTGCTGTAAATGACATGGCATATTTACGTTTTTTCGGAATTTTTAGCCACTATAAAAATCACACATGCCACACACGTAACACGATCTGTAAAATTATATTCACCTGTATGCCCGCGGCGATGTCGTCCAGCAGAATGCCCCAGCCGGCGGGAAGATTTTCCAGTTGTCGGCAGGGCGGAAGCTTGAGCGTGTCAAAAAGGCGAAAGAGAATATAAACGGACGCGGTGGCCAGCCATGCATGAAAGAGACTGCTTGCGGCGGTCGCAGGCAGCGGCAAAACGAGGCACGCGACCCAGTAGCCGCAATATTCATCAAGAACCACAGAACCGGGATCCTCCCGGCCAAAATATCGGATCGCCCAGGGCGACAATTGCACGGTCAAAATGCCCGTGATTATAGCGCCAGCCAGGCACACCACCGAGCGCCACGGATCAAGTACTTTCCCCCATAGCAGCATCCAAAACAGGATTGCCGGGCCAAGAGTCCCCCAGCTTCCCGGTGCCGGCTTAAGCAGCCCCAGCCCCCCACCGGTGATCACCCATTT
>JAJZEQ010000260.1 GCA_021851345.1 Pseudomonadota bacterium | reverse complement strand
ACAACAGATGGGCGATCCACCATGCCGGAATTTTTTCAAATTCCCCTACCGAGAATATAACTTTTTGCCGTGTCTGTCGTGCGGGATTGATCCGGTTCTGCGTGGCGCGCGCTATGACCAAGAAAGGATACGCGCATGACCGTTGCACCTCCCGTAACAGGTATAAAGCTCGCCGCTGTCGTCGCGACTGTTGTGATTGGTGGCGTGATTCTGATCGGCTGGATGTTGGATATTGCCGCGCTGAAGAGTATCCAGCCAGGCTGGATTGCCATGAAGGCAAACGCCGCCATCTGCTTCATGCTGACAGGGATCGCGTTGTTGCCGCTCGTCCGCCCACCCGCAGCTTTCAACGCGCAACACCCAACCTTATTTTTTCGTTTCGCCCGGCTTTGCGGCCTGCTGGCCGGCCTGATCGGCCTGCTGACGCTGGGCGAATATGTCTCCGGTTGGAATCTGGGCGTGGACCAGTGGTTGTTCCGCGATCCGGCCGATACGCTGGGTAGGTCGTCTCCGGGGCAGATGGCACCGGAGACGGCTCTGTGTTTCGTCCTGCTGGATGCGGCATTGTGGATCGCAAGCGGATCGCGCAATACCCGCTGGACCATACTCGTGCCGGTGAACCTCGCCCTGTTGGTGGCGTTGCTCGCGCTGGCGGAGATATCGGCGTATTTCACGCCGGGTCTGGGTGTTTACGGGTGGTTTGGCCTGACTGTCATGGCACCGCCCACCGCCATATTGTTCGCGATACTGGGCCTGGTCGTCGTGGCGATAAGCTGGCAACCGGACATCCTGCCGTGGTCGTTCAACCGGAACACCACGGTGGCGGTTGTCTGCGGTTTGACACTGCTGGTATTCATCGGCTTCAACACCACCCGCAGCGAATCCTGGGTGAAGGGGATGAACGACAGGATAGAGTACAACGAAAAAGTGCAGGACGATATCGACAGCATTCTGGGCGCGGTGACCACCGCGCATGACTTTACCAGCGACTATTTGTTCATCGGTGATGAAGCGTATCTGAAGGCTTATATCTTGGCCAGAGCGGACAGCAACATGACGTTGGGTCACCTGTACCAAGATGAATTCAGATCTGTCGAACCTGCCCAACAACAGCAGTTCACCCTGATCGAAGCCCAGGTCAAAGCGCACCTTCAGTGGCTGCAAAAAATGATTGATAACAGAGGTTCTTGCAAAACACCGCATCTGAGCGGAATTAACCGCCGAATTGGGTGGTAAAAAAGGTAGGAAGTGGGCGGCCATTGCTGGCAAGATAAAGGTTCTGAAGACTTCATCAACGCCCGATATGAATACTACGCAACGAAACGGAATCATGCAACGCTGGCGCATCGTTCAGGAAGAACTGATGCCGGAATTGCGAGCCGAGGTAGGCGCCCTGACGCCAAAATTGGTGCAAGTGGTGCATACCTTGGAGTGGGTGCGTATCGAGGAATTTGTGAGTTCGACGTGGGGCGGATGTGGACGTCCCGAGCATGATCGAAAAATGTTGGCGAGCGCCTTCGTTGCCAAGGCTGTGTTGGGAATATCGACGACATCCGGGCTGATTGAACGCCTGGCAATAGATCGTGCGTTGAGGCGCATCTGCGGCTTCTCGATGTGGAAACAACTGCCGAGCGAAGCGACTTTCTCACGCGCCTTTGCCGAATTTGCCGAAGCGGGATTAGCGGAGCGCACGCATGCGGCACTGATAAAAGAAATGTTGGGCGAACAATTGATTGGACATATCAGTCGTGATGGCACGGCGATTGAGGCGCGCGCGAAGCCTGCCAAAAGAGACAAAGCGCCAGAATCTGCGCCTGCCGTGGCAAAAAAGCGCGGTCGCCCTCGGAAGGATGAGATTCGCGATGTAAAGCCAGGGAAACTGGCACAGCAACAAGGTAAATCCTTGGCACAACTGCTGACTGAACTGCCGCGTGAGTGCGACCGTGGTAGCAAGTGCAATGCACAGGGCTACAAAAACAGTTGGAACGGCTACAAGCTGCACATTGATACGGCTGACTGCGGTGTTCCGGTGAGCGCGCTGCTGTCGAGCGCCTCAATGCATGACAGTCTGGCGGCGATGCCGCTGGCCATGATGACGGCAGAACGTGTGACGAATTGCTACGACTTGATGGATGCGGCTTATTGCAGCAGCGTGTTGCGGGCACACAGCCGCAGTCTGGGGCATGTGCCGTTGATTGACCATAATCCGCGCAAAGGCGAGAAGATCGAGTTCACGCTCAGCGAGGCGCAGCGATATAAGGAGCGTAGCCAGGCGGAGCGAATCAATGCGCGACTGAAAGATGACTACGGTGGCCGATATGTTCGGGTCAGAGGCAATGCCAAAGTGATGTCGCACTTGATGTTCGGCATACTGGCGCTGACGGCCAATCAATTGATGCGATTACTGACGTAGCCGCATCAAGACCGACAGGTAAAAACAGTAAAAAGTGCGTTGGCGAAAGTCGGCGCGTTCGCCCACGGGCATAACGGAGCAAGAACAATGATTTCGGACGGATAAGGCGCAAAACTTCGCTTGAATCTTGAAAAATCTCACTCGGAGGTGAGATTCTCTCCGCTGAAACCAGCGTGTTCAGCTATTTTGCAAGAAGCTCCTTAGTTTGCTGATAGGTGTACTGGTCGGCCTGGCGCTGGGTGTCAATATCGGCCGCAACAAACCCCTGCTGTCGAACCCTTTTGCGCAAGAAACCTTTGCCGACCAAGTCAAGCGCCTAGGCAGTGAGACGCTGCAGCAAAGCGGCAAGGCATTGGAAAAGACCGGACAGGCTTTGCAGGGCAAGTAGAAGGTCTGAATTCCTATTCCCGTGATAGACTCCGCGCCGAAGCTGGCTAGGCAGTCGCCGCGTCCGTAAGCGTGTGGGTTGTGGTGTAGGTTGATTGGCGTAAGCGAGTCATACCGAACCAAAATCCGGGGTAATCCGGGTTTTTCCCGCATGCCACGGCGGGGAGGAAAGTCCGGGCTCCATAGAGCAGGATGCCGGTTAACGACCGGACGCCGTGAGGCGATGGAAAGTGCCACAGAAAATACACCGCCGATGGCTAGGCCGAGTTCCGCGAGGAGCTTGGTTTGGATCAGGTAAGGTTGAAATGGCGAGGTAAGAGCTCACCGCGCTGGTGGCAACA
>JAJZEQ010000221.1 GCA_021851345.1 Pseudomonadota bacterium | reverse complement strand
CACGGCACCCGCGCCGCTATGCTCCCGCAGCCGCTGCAGCTGCCGCGCGGTGAACTCGTCCCAGAAATGCGTCTTGAACAGGATGGCAAATTTCGTCATCTCATCACGACCTTTTCAGAGTAATTTCGGCGCATCATCCCTATATAATCACTCTTGCGCGAAGTCACCGATCAATTCACATGAAACTTCGAACTATCTGGAGCCCGGCATGCGCTTTTCCCTGATCGTCGCGACCAAAGGCAGAACCAGCGAGCTTGGCGCCTTTTTGGAATCACTGCGGCACCAGAATACGTTGGATTTTGAAGTGATCGTCATCGACCAGAACGAGGATGACCGGCTGCGCCCGATCATTACTACCTTCATGGCGAATTTTCACCTGCACTGGCTGCGCTCCGCCATCGCCAACAGCTCGCATGCGCGCAACCTCGGCATTTCCGCGGCGCAAGGTGAGATCATCGCATTTCCTGATGATGACTGCATCTATCCCGATGCACTACTTCCAAAAATCCACGAGCATTTCAAAGCCAACCCCATGCATGGCCTGCTCACAGTCCCGGCGCGCGCACCAAACGGAATGCTGGGATCGGGGCGTTGGACGACACATTCATGCACTCCTGATTACCGCAACATATGGACCTGTGTCATAGAATTCGCCATGTTCCTGAACCGCGCTGCATTGCCAATCGTGCCACGCTTCGACGAGGAACTCGGTATCGGTGCGCGCTTTGGCTCCGGCGAAGGCGTCGATCTCGCCATAACGCTCAAACGCGCCGGCGCCGTTTTATTCTATGATTTCGATCTTGCCGTGATTCACCCTGACAAATCGCTCACAGCGATGGCCGTACAGCGCGCCTTTATCTATGGCACAGGCTTCGGCCGGGTATTACGCAAGCATGATAGCGTCGTCCCGCCCACCATTATTCTACGATACGCCCTGCGACCACTTGGCGGCCTGCTTCTGGCGGCAACGCGCATGCGGTGGCTGCATGCGCGTTACTATGCCTACACTTTGTACGGTCGGCTATACGGTTTTTTCGCCCATACGGGCATGCCGGCAAGCCCGCAGCCAGCGGGGGATCCCGTCTCCCTGGAGCAATCATAGCGCCGCCGCGCGCTTCGCACTGTAATGCCGGCGTTGCCGCAACCTTTGCAGCGCCCGCAAAGATGGATTACAGGCCTCCATACCTGCCCGCCGCATAATCGCGGCCCATAATTTTCCACACAAAAACGATGCCGGCAGCTGCGCGGCAAGCGCCAATGCCTCCGCCATATCCCACCGTTTCACACGCCAGTTGAACAGCTCGTAACGGATCAAAATCTGCCGCAGCAACAGGAGGTCACGGATAATCGGGTCGGAAGGCCCGAGTTTTTCCAGCAGCAACGCATTACCGCGTTCAAGTTCAAGATTCGCATCTTGGCCGGACGATGCCGAACCTGCACGTAAATGGTAAATATACAAAGGGTCGGGCAGCAGCCGCAGGCGCGCGCCCTGCTGGAGACAATCGAGATATAACAGAAAATCCTCGCCGGCCCAGACCGAAGAATTATACCATATTCCATGCCGACGCAAAAAATCTGTCCGCAAGACCGGCTTGATGAAGCCGAGTTCACGCGCGAACATTCCTGGTAAATCCCGCTCAAGAAAATCCGCTATCGTAATATCTGATGCGGAGTTCATCCAGGCATCCGGGAAAGCGAGACCGCGCGGTGCACCTGTTGTGAAGTCGCGCATCTCCAGATTATCCGCCGCCAGATCCAACCCATGAGCCACCGCGAATCCGACCAGCATTTCGATACGCTGATACTGAAACAAATCATCGGCATCCAGAATAGCCACCCACTCGCCCGTGGCGCGCGCCAGCCCCCGGTTGCGCGCCGCCGAAACGCCCTCATTAGCGTGCCCGGTGAGCAACACCACCCGCCGATCCTGGCATGCCAGTCCCTGGACAATATCCGCGGTTGAATCCATCGAACCATCATCAACGACGATCACCTCCAGCTTTGAATGGCTCTGCTCCAAAACTGAATAGACCGCTTCCGCTATATACGGTGCGGCATTGAAAGCCGCTATAATGACTGACACCAGGGGTGGCTCGCTGCGGATCATATGGCCGCCCGGTTCACGGGCAGGGATATGCCAGCCCGCCCCATAATTCCCGGAACCTCGCGCGGGGCAAGCTTTACGCCGTATAATATGCCGAATAATGACATGATCCATACACCAGGGTCAGGCGTCGTACCCGAAACGGCAATCATCAAGGCCGCGGGTATCAATGCGAGCATTGTCCCTCGGCGCAGTCGGCGCAGCGGCTCGGCAACAGTACGGCCTACCGGAAACATGCTGCTAAAGACAAACATAAAAAACAACGTTGTTCCAATAACGCCTGTACTTGCCAATATATTTACAAACCAGTTAGATGTGCGAATGGAACCAATTCCGGCACCCAATCCGTGCGTCGCATAAAATGCCGTCCATCCCGACTGCGTCCATGCCGAACGCTGCAGGTACGAGCTGGTCGTGGTTTTGTCCACCAGCATAAGATTAAACAGAAGCTCCAGGTGGGCCCACCAGCTTGCGGGCACAGCAATAACAAGAATAGAAATTCCGACGATACCACCGAGAATATATTGCACCAGGCCAAATCTCCGTCCACCTGTCCACCGCATGAAATTGGCGCGTGCAGCCAGGCGCAATCCCTGCAACCCAGCAATGGCGATCAGACCGAGATAGCCTGTCGAAGCGGTCGATTCTATCGTCAGAATGATCAGAAGCATGATAACGGGCGGCAGCACCATCCGTCGTATCCGATCCGTGTAAAGTGAATAATTGAACAACAGAAAAGCAAGTATGCAGCAACAGGCATCGCCATACACGGAGGCCTCCGGCATGAAACCGACGATGCGTTTCGTCCCCGCGATCATCTCATCATCCAGAAGGTTATAGCTTGCATTATGGAAGCCGGCGAGAAAATCCTCGTGCCCGGCGGCACCGAAAGCGAAGTCAATAATGCCAGAAAACACAAGCATAATACCAGCGACAACGACAGAATTGAGATAGCGTTGCAGAAAGCCCTGCTGCATCGATGATGCGGCAATAACAAAAACCATGCCTGTCGAAACCAGAACGTAGATCATCTGCGAGAAATTCGCGGAA
>JAJZEQ010000044.1 GCA_021851345.1 Pseudomonadota bacterium | reverse complement strand
AAAGGCCCTCTCTGACATGGCTTCCGGCCAGGTGCTGAAGCTGGTTGCGACCGATTGTGGCGCAGTCAAGGATATGCAGGCCTTCGCCGACCAAACCGGCAACAGCCTGCTTGGAATGGAAGAAGCGAGCGGCTCCTACACGTTTTACATGAAGAAAAAGTAAGTTGCTGCTTCGATTCCAAACCAAACTTGAGGGGGAAACATGACGACAAAAAAAATGGCAATCATTGCGACCAAGGGCACGCTGGACATGGCCTATCCGCCATTCATACTGGCTTCGACTGCGGCTGCCCTGGGCTATGAAGTGCAGGTGTTTTTCACCTTCTACGGGCTGCAGCTGCTGCGCAAGGATTTGTCCAGCGTGATGATCAGTCCGCTGGCCAATCCCGCGATGCCGATGCCGGTGCCGATGCCGGTGATGGTGCAGATGCTTCCCGGCATGGAATCCATGGCGACGATGATGATGAAGCAGAAGCTCAAGAAACACGGCGTGGCATCGCTGCAGGAACTGCGCGACCTGTGCCTGGAAGCTGAGGTGAAATTCATCGCCTGCCAGATGACGGTAGACCTGTTCGAATTCGACAAGAAGGAATTCATCGAACAATGTGAGTACGGCGGTGCGGCGATGTTCATGGGTTTTGCCGGAGATACCGATATCTGTTTGTTTGTTTGAGTTGCAATGGCTGTTCGTAACGACGGGGTCTTTACTATAATTATCGAGGGGGTATCGTCATGAAAATGAAAAAAAACAAGTTGCTTGTTTCGCTATTGACCGCAGGTGTAATGGTGTCTCCGCTGGCGCATGCCACCAACGGATACTTTCCGATCGGCGTGGGCCCGAAAACCGAGGCCATGGGTGGCGCGGGCATCGCGCTGCCGCAGGATGCTTTCGCGGCTGCCGCCAACCCGGCCGGGATGGCGATGGTGGGCGACCGTACCGATTTCGCGCTGACCTGGTTCAAGCCTACCCGCAATGCCGATATCACAGGTAATCAAGCTGGCCTGAATGGTTCTTATAGCGGCAATGGCAGGAGCAATTTCTTCATTCCCGATTTTGGCTATAACAAGATGATCAGCAACGACACCGCACTGGGCGTGGTTGTCTACGGCAACGGCGGCATGAACACCCAGTACAACAACAACCCGTTCGGCGCCGTTGGGGCCAGCGGCAACCTCGGTATCAACCTGGAACAATTGTTCATTGCGCCGACCTGGTCGAAGAAACTGAACGCGACCAATTCGGTAGGCGTCTCGCTGAACCTGGCCTACCAGATGTTCAGCGCTACCGGGTTAAACGGGCCGGCATTGGGTTCAATGTCCGGCAATTCAGCTGCGATGAGCGATAACGGCACGGACACATCCACAGGCTACGGCCTGAAGGTGGGCTGGACCGGGGAAATAACGCCTATGGTGACCCTGGGTGCGACCTACCAGAGCAAGACCAAGATGAGCAGTTTCAGCAGTTACAGCGGCCTGTTTGCCGGCCAGGGCAACTTCGACATCCCGGCCAACTATGGGGTGGGTATTGCTGTCAAGGCCACGCAGGCAACCACGGTAGCATTCGATGTCGAGCAGATCGATTATTCGGGCGTCGCTTCCGTTGGCAATACCTTTCCGCAGGCATCCCCGCTGGGAGCAGCAAATGGTCCGGGCTTCGGCTGGCAGAACATGACGGCGTTTAAGCTCGGGATGAGTTATGTCTACGATTCCCAGCTGACACTGCGCGGCGGACTCAACCATAACAGCCAGCAGATACCGGCCAACCAGACGCTGTTGAACATCCTGGCGCCGGGCGTGGTGCAGAACCATTTGTCGCTGGGCGCGACCTGGACGCTGGCGAACAAGTCTGAAATCACGGTAGCGTATATTCACGCCTTTCAGCAGACCGTCAATGGTTCCGGATCCATCCCCGCCGGGTTTGGCGGCGGCGAGGCAAACATCAGCATGCACGAGGACTCGATCGGCATTTCTTACGGCTGGTAATCGCCTGTCTGATTGTTGCCAACCTGAAGCCCGCCATCGAAAGATGGCGGGCTTTTTGTCGGCCATGGAATATGGGTGATCGGGAATCGCAGCGGTCAGTTGGACGCGATGCGTTCGTGGTAGCGCGCCCGAAACAGCAGGCGCGGGCTGTCCGGTTCATCGCTGAAGGCTGAGCGATCATGCAGCACGTTGTTGCACAACAGCCCCATGCCGGGCTCGAGTGTCACGCTGTGGATATGGGGCAGGGCGGAAGCCAGCAGTTTTTCCAGGGAGGCGACAGCCGCCAATGTGGCGGCGTCCTGTTTCCATACTATGCTGCGGGTGCGGGCGGTATAGCGCATGTGCAGTGTCCCGCTGGCCGGGTCTACCGAGAACACCGGGCCGGTCTGCGCGGCGCGCGCCACACCCTGTTCGTCGGTGCGTTCGGGTATCGTCATCGCATCTGCTGCGGACAGCGCGCGTATGAAGTCGCTATTTTCATCGCGCAACATCAGGTAAGCGATCTCATGGTCAAGCAGGCGATTCCCGCCGCCTTGCCCGGCACTGTGCACGCAATGCAACACAAAGCTGCGAACCTGCCGTTCGGGCGGATTGTAATAGCCGTCGGTGTGCCATTTGATGGCGTGGTCGGTATAGGGAATGTAAGCCTGGCGCTGCCCGTCATCTGCACATACGGTGACGCGCGTAATGCCCTGTTCGCCGGCCAGCCAGTTGGCGTCCAGGCTGGCCAGCCCGAACTGCAGCCCGAACCGGCGCACGGTATCTTCGTCAGCCGCAGCGTGGCTTGCATAAATCGCCATGTTGCTGCGCTGGCAACGATCCAGCAGCGCGGCATGCTCAGAGACAGTCAGGGCATCGGGCTTGTTGATTTCGACGATCAGTTCGTTAGTACCACAGATAGCGCGGGCCAGCTTGCGATCGCGCCAGCGCTGGTAAGCCGCGGGGTTGTCGAGATCGAACGGGTTTTGCATGAGACGGTCAGGGCAACCCGAAGCGCATCAATCGCCGCTGGTGACCTTGCGGATGCGTGTCTGCGGGGCTTCCTTTGCAAACAGGTCCTGCATGGTTTTCTCCACCATATCCACGGCACCCGGTGCCTCTATGCTCATCATCTGGTCTATCACCCATTCGACGTCCTTTTCATCCATGACTTCGCGCATGCAGAACGCGAGGTAACGGGTGAAGGCGAATTCGGGGCCGTCGGCACCATAGTTGAAGTCGGCATATTCTCCGGCGCGCTGGTTGAGTTTGTCGATAAAAAGCTGCTTGTGATTTGTGATGCTGTCATTCATCAGGCGGCTTTGATTTTCCGCCAGGGTTTCCGCCACGCGATTGGCCAAAGTGCTGGTGAATGCAAATCTGTCATCTGCGGACAATTGGCGATGGGCGATACGGTCCGCTACCTGAATCAGGAACACCAGAAATTCGGTGATAAAGGAAAAATACTGCGGGCCGATGGCGATCTCGAAATTTGCCCTGCGGGTATTCTTCAGTGCATTGTCGGCGATACGCCAAATCGTGAACGCCATCGCCCCGGCAATCTCTTGCGGAGTCTTTACGCGGTCACTTTTGAACCATTGACTTTTGATGCGCATGTCAGGTCAGCCGGCAGATCCGGTCAGCCTTTCTGCAGGAAAAATTCATATTCGCCCGGGGCCGTTTCGACCGTGCTGACAATCTTTACACTGGTCGTGTCTGCCCAGCCGACGATGTCGGAGCGGATACCGGGGCAGTTGCTGATGAGCTTGAGGGTCTCGCCGATTTTCATGCCGTTCAGCAGCTTTCTGGCTTCCACGATGGGTCCCGGGCAATGCACGCCGCGAATGTCGAGTATGACATTTGCCTTGTGCGATTCTCCCTTGCCCTTCATGACGTAGTAGCCCGTGCCGCCATCCGGCATGGTTTCCGTTTTCAGCACTTTGTTATGGGTCTGCTCCGCCCATGAAAAAAGATCGTCCCCGGTGCCCGGACAGTCCGAGATCAACAGCAGGACCTGTTCCTTTTTCAGGTCGTCGACCACACGCTTGGCACCGAGCAGCGGAGCGGGGCAGGTCTGGCCGCGCATATCCAGCTTTACATTGGCATGCAAGTCTTTAGTACTCATTTTGGATGTCCTGTCATTTTTTGAAACATCTGGATTCTTGAAGCATCAGCTTTTTGGGCGGATGGGCTTCAATAGCCGCCCTTGCCATAGGGCTGGGGCAGACCGGCGACTTTTGCACCCTGTTTGGCCGGACCGGTGGGAAATAAATCATACAGTGCCTTGCTGTCTGCCTCGGGCCAGAATTCATTGACGCCTTTCAGCATATTGCGGAAATTCGGCGTGTGCCCGTGTTCGCGGTACTGGTCGCGCATGAATTTTACGACTTCCCAATGCCTGGGTGTCAGCTCAATACCTTCTGCCGCGGCGATGACGTTTACAATTTCGTCGCCATAATCCGGCTCCAGCAAGTAGCCATCATCATCGGTTTCAACTTCTCTGCCTGCTACGGTATAGCCCATCTCTGACCTCCATCAAAAAAAAGGAAAAAACTTAATCTTCACTCAAGCCGGTGATGACTTTGTAGGGTACGAAAATGCCGCAACTAAATTGGCGGTCATTACCCAGGCCGGCATATTGCAATTGTATTGATGCTTCCGGCTTCAGGTCATGCAGAACCAGGCTGTAGCCATGGATATCTCTTTGACCGCTGCTGACGGACAGGCGCTTGCCGCAGATCAATTTTCCCGTAACGCCCAACTCCGCCATTTGTTTGCGGATGTCTTCCACGAACAGCACTTCATCACTGGAACCGGTTACCAGTTGGGCGTGAATAGTCGGGTAGGGCTGGATAGTGCGCGTCTTCGCAGCACCGACGCGCATAGAGCTTCCCGCTATATCGAGTTGCTGCCCGGCCAGGCTGGATGCGACAGACTCGGCAAATGTGGTCGGCATGCGTATTGCCAGCTTGGCGCGTTTGGCAAGCAACATACCCTGACTATTGACTGTCGAGCGTAACGGCAGCACCCCGACCCGTTTTTCTTCCGCGAACCGGGGGACCAGGCGCAACAATGCGGCCCAGAGCGCAAAGCGATAGTCGGCGGGTATCGTGCCGCCGTCCAGATCGAATACTATATCGACCATGTCGGGAAGATTGTTGTCAGTCATTCGCTGCCAGTTTCTGTGTGTCGGCCCAGCGTTGCATAGCCGCCGCCCAATGTTGGGCCGTGTCAGGATCAATGTCGAAAACGGTAAAACGTTTGCCTTCCCGAATGCGTATGCGCATCAGGCTCATGCCGCCCTCGACATGATCTATCTGCTGCAATTCGATTTCCTGGCTTCCCAAAGGAACCTTGAATCTGGCTAATTCGCTGATTTGTGTCATTACAGTTGCCCTTACAGGTTAAATGACGGTACCCCTTGCAGATCACTCTGAACGAGTCATTTTATGCGTCCAAGTGTATCTTTAATCTGCTTCTGATTGGAATACTACTGGGGGAAGGCACACTACTACCCTTAAGGGTTATTGAAGATACCCGCTAAGGGTGATGGAATGCACAAGGCAATATATCGTAGGATGCTAATAGATCAACGAAGATGGACATACCGCAGTATCACAGCGGATGAGTTCAGCCGGATCACCAATTCCCCCGCCTCTGCCGGGTCATTAAATCGTTTGCCAGCAGCAAGCTATGGGCAACGCGACTGAAAGGAAGATTATTATGGCTAAGAAGATGCATGATACCCCAAACCTGGATCAACTCGAGGATGGTCCGTGGCCCAGTTTTGTGACTGGATTGAAAGAACTGGCCAAGGATAAAGATTATGTTGTCGATCTGCTCGGTCAGCTTGAGACTTCATACCGGACCAAGAAGGGCTACTGGAAGGGCGGTACGGTCGGTGTGTTTGGTTACGGCGGCGGGATCATCCCGCGCTTCACCGAGCTGAAGGATGAAGCCGGCAAGCCGGTTTACGAGGATTGCACTGAATTTCATACCCTGCGTGTGATGCCTCCCGCCGGTATGCACTACGATACCGATACGCTGCGCCAGTTTTGCGACATTTGGGAGAAGCATGGCTCCGGCCTGATTGCGTTCCATGGCCAGTCCGGTGACATCATGTTCCAGGGCGCGACCACCGACAACGTGCAGAAGGCCTTTGACGAGATCAACGAGATGGGTTTTGACCTCGGCGGCGCGGGACCGGCAGTGCGCACCTCGATGTCCTGTGTGGGTGCGGCGCGTTGCGAGCAATCCTGTTATGACGAAGCCAAGGCGCAGCGCAGCGTCCTGAACACTTTTCTGGATGACATACACCGCCCCTCCCTGCCTTACAAGTTCAAGTTCAAGTTTTCCGGCTGTCCGAACGACTGCATGAATTCGGTGCAGCGTGCCGACATGGCCGTGATCGGAACCTGGCGCGACAACATCCGCACCGATGAAGCGATGGCCAAGCAGTGGTTTGCCAAGCATGGCATGGACGAGCTGGTGAACGACGTGGTGGCCCGTTGCCCGACCAAGACTTTCCAGCTCAAGCAGATCAAGAATGTCAAGACCGGTCCGAGTATCTCCAGCGTGGCGATCAGTGACACTCACGCGATAGAGATCGACAACCATGATTGCGTGCGTTGCATGCACTGTATCAATGTGATGACCGGCGCTTTGGCCCCCGGCAAGGACAAGGGTGCGAGCGTGCTGGTCGGCGGCAAGAGCACACTGAAGATCGGCGGCCTGATGGGCACGGTCATTATTCCTTTCATGAAACTTGAAACGGATGAGGATGTGCAGAAGCTGGTTGACCTGGGACAGCGCACGATAGACTTCTTTGCGGAAAACGCGCTCGAACACGAGCGTACCGGCGAGATGATCGAGCGTATCGGCCTGATCAATTTCCTGGAAGGCGTGGAAGTCGAAGTCGATCCGAACATGGTTTCCACCCCCCGCACCAATCCATATGTCCGCACCGATGGCTGGGATGAGGAAGTTGCCAAGATCAACGCCCAGAAAATCAAAAAGCAGCAAGCCGCCTGAGGAGACATGAAATGAACCAAGCAGTTCAAGAAAAACCCGCCGCAAAGCGCAAGCCCAAGGAAACCGGGGTGCCGGACAACAAGAAGTATCTGCATCCCTTGATGGCGAAGAACTACGGCAACTGGAAGTATCATGACCGTCCACGCCCGGGAGTATTGCATCACGTGGCGCACAGCGGCGACCATATCTGGACGGTGCGTGCCGGCACGCAGCGGCAAATGGACGTGGGAACCATCCGTTTGTTGTGCGATATCGCCGACAAATACGCGGAAGGGCATGTGCGCTTCACGATCCGCTCCAACATCGAGTACATGGTGTCCAAGGAGGAGAAGGTCGCCCCGCTGATCGCTGAACTGGAAAAGCATGGCTTCCCGGTGGGCGGGACCGGCAACTCGATTTCGATGATCGCCCATACCCAGGGCTGGCTGCACTGCGATATTCCGGGCACCGATGCATCCGGCGTGGTCAAAGCCCTGATGGATGATCTGATCGTCGAGTTCAAGCGCGAGGAAATGCCCAATCGCGTTCATCTTTCTACCTCATGCTGCGAGATCAATTGCGGCGGACAGGCTGATCTTGCGATCATCGTGCAGCATACCAAGCCACCCGTGATCAATCACGACCTGGTCGCCAACGTATGCGAGCGTCCTACTGTAGTGGCGCGTTGCCCGGTCGCGGCGATACGCCCGGCCATGGTGAATGGCAAACCTTCCCTCGAAATCGACGAGACCAAATGCATGTGCTGCGGGGCCTGCTATCCTCCCTGCCCGCCGATGCAGATCAATGATCCGGAATATTCCAAGCTCGCGATCTGGGTGGGCGGCAAAAATTCGAACGCCCGAGGCAAGCCGACTTTCATGAAGATGGTCGCGTCTGGCCTGCCCAATAATCCGCCAAGATGGCCAGAAGTCAGCGTTGTGGTGAAGCGGATATTGAGTGTATACAAGGATGATGCGCGCCCATGGGAGCGCATGGCTGACTGGATAGACCGTATCGGCTGGCCGCGTTTCTTCGAGAAGACCGAATTGCCGTTCACCAAGTATCTGATCGACGATTGGCGCGGTTCTCGTTCCACGTTCAATGCCTCCACGCATATACGCTTTTAACCTGGAGTGGCCGCATGAAATTCGGGATTGTTGTTAACGAAGGGCCTTACCAGCACCAGGCCAGTGATACGGCCTACCTGTTCTGCAAGGCCGCGATGGAAAAAGGCCATGAAATATGGCGCGTGTTTTTTTATCACGATGGTGTGAACAACGCATCGAAGCTGACAGAGCCCCCGCAGGATGACCGGCATATCGTGAACCGCTGGGGCAAGCTTAACGAAGAGCATGGCGTGGATCTTGTTGTTTGTGTCGCGGCGGCTTTGCGACGCGGCATCAAGGAAGAAAATCTGGCAAAAGGTTTCAGGATTTCCGGTCTGGGGCAGATGGTGGAAGCGGGCGTCAAGACTGATCGTTTGATCGTGTTCGGCGATTGAGGAGAGCGGGATGAGTGAAATCAAGAAATTCATGTTCGTTAACCGCAAGGCTCCGCACGGCACGATCTACGCGCTGGAGTCGCTTGAGGTGGTGCTGATCACCGCAGCATTTGACCAGGATGTTTCCCTGGTATTTCTGGATGACGGCGTATACCAGCTTAAAAAGGGGCAACAAACCAAGGGTATTGCGACAAAAAACTTTTCACCGGCCTATCGCGCGCTGGAAGGTTACGACATCGAGAAATTATATGTGGAAAAGGAATCGATGCAGGCACGCGGACTCAGCGAGGAAGACTTGCTGGTGGATGTGACCGTGTTGGGGCGCGCAGAAATGGGCGAGTTGATGAATCAGCAAGACGTGGTCTTGAGCTTCTAGGGGAGAGCCGTTAAATGTTGCATATTATCAACAAATCACCCTTGACGAACTGCGCGCTCGACAGCTGTTTGCGCGTGGTTCAATCGGGCGACATTTTGCTTATTGAAGACGCGGTCTACGCCGCTACATCCGGCAATGTGTTTGAGGATAAAATACGCGAGGCGATGGGACGCTGCAAAGTTTATGTTTTGCAGCCTGACCTTGATGCGCGCGGATTTGGCGATCGCATCATCGATGGTGTTTCACCGGTCGATTACGGCGGCTTCGTCGATCTCACCACGACCAATAAAAACTGCCAATCCTGGCTTTAACTTTAATAACATTAAGGAGAATTACCATGGCCAACATCGAAGTCGAAGGAAAGTCTTATGAAACCGACGAGGAAGGCTATCTTGTCAATCTGGCTGACTGGAATAAGGACATCGCCGAATATATCGCCAAGACTGAAAATGTAGATATGACAGAGCAGCATTGGGAAGTCATCAATTTCCTGCGCGAGTATTTTGAAGAATACCAAATCGCTCCGGCCGTTCGCGTGCTGACCAAGGCGATAGGGAAAAAGCTGGGAGCCGACAAGGGTAACAGCGAGTATCTGTATGGATTGTTCCCGTATGGTCCGGGCAAGCAGGCTTGCAAGATCGCCGGATTGCCCAAGCCAACCGGTTGCGTCTGATCCTGATATTTGAGTTTATATACTGCAACTGACCCTAGATGAGCACCTTGTTTGCAATCCTGTTTTACTTTGCCACTTTGGTGTTTGTCGTGGGTACGTTTTACCGTATCGGCGTTTATACCCGCACTCCGGCACCGCTTAAAATACCCACTACGCCCGCACCAATGAACACCGGCGGCGTAGTTTTGCGCATGATGCGGGAAGTATTCCTGTTTGAAAGCCTGTTCAAGGCGAATCTGTGGACCTGGGGCCTGGGGTGGTTGTTCCATGTCAGCCTGGCACTGGTTCTGTTGCGTCACCTGCGTTATTTCACCGACCCGGTCTGGCCCTGGGTTGCGTTCCTCCAGCCGTTTGGCACGTATGCCGGCATCACCATGCTGGCCGGTGTTGCGGGATTATGGGCGCGGCGAATTTTTGTCGAGCGCATCCGCTATATCTCCACTCCCTCCGACCACCTGATGCTCGCACTTTTCATGGCAATCGCGATATCCGGTCTGACGATGAGTTTTTTTGTGCATACCGATGTGATAGCGGTTAAGGGGTTCATGCTTGGCTTGATGCATTTCGACTTGCAGGCCCTGCCTTCCAGCATCGGCCTTTATGTGCATCTATCCCTGGTCGCGCTATTGATGATGATTTTCCCGATCAGCAAGTTGTTGCATGCACCCGGGTTGTTTTTCTCGCCAGGCCGCAACCAGGTAGACAATCCCCGCGAGAAACGCCATATCGCAGCCTGGGCTAAACGAATGGAATCGGAGAACTAGCATGGCGGAAATTACTGCACCCGCTTACCGTGTTATTCCCATCATTCCCGCATTGAAGCCGGGTGCGATGGAGGGAACCGGCCCTTATGTTTCCGGTGAAAAAATGAATGAGGCCCTGGGCTTTCCGGGCAAGCTGGTGGACGACTGGCATGACAAAGCCATTGCCAAAATGGGCGACCTGCTTGGCAAGTACCGTTCGCTCAAGGTGTACATGGACAGCTGCGTGCATTGCGGAGCCTGTTCGGATAAATGCCATTATTTCATCGGCACGCAGGATCCGAAGAATATGCCGGTCGCACGGCAGGATCTGATGCGCAGTGTGTACCGGCGGTATTTCACTTTGCCGGGAAAGCTGTTTCCCAAACTTGTCGGCGCGCGCGACCTGACCCGCGAAGTGCTGGACGAGTGGCACAACTATTACCATCAATGTTCAGAATGCAGACGCTGTTCGGTATTTTGCCCGTATGGAATCGACACCGCCGAAGTCACGATGGCGGCACGAGATATTCTGGATTCCGTGGGCTATGGTCAGAAATACGACATCGAAATCATCGGCAAAGTGCACAAGATCGGCAATAACCTCGGTTTGCCCGCCCCGGCGCTGATCGATACGATGGAGGGGCTGGAAGAGGATGTCAAAGAAGCCACCGGTATTGATGTGCGCTTCCCGATCGATGTCAAGGGCGCGGAAGTCCTGTTGATCACGCCGTCGGCGGATTTTTTTGCAGAACCGCATATCGACAGCCTGATCGGTTATGCCAAGGTATTTCACGCGACAGGTACCAGCTGGACGCTGTCGTCCATGTCATCCGAGGCGGCAAATTTTGGAATGTTCATCGGCAATTATGAGCAATTGCGCAAAGTGGCGTTGCGCATCCGCCAGGCCGCACTCGAGTTGGGCGTAAAGCGCATCGTGGTCGGCGAATGCGGCCATGCATGGCGCGTGGCATACAGTTTCTGGAATACCCTGAGCGGCGTGGGCGAGGGCGCCGACCCGGATGACAAGTTCGCCCAGATGCTGCAGAAACAGCTTGATCACCGTTACAGGCAGCCGACCCATATTTGCGAATTCACCTGGGACATGATCGAACGTGGCGCACTGTCTTTCGACAAGGAAGCCAACGACAAGCACATCATCACTTTCCATGATTCCTGCAACGTGGCGCGCGGTTCCAGCATGGGCGGATATCCCGGTGGCCAGTTCGATATCCCGCGCAATATCATCAAGTCGGTGGCCAACCATTTCCATGAGATGGATCCGAGCACTACTCACGAAAAAACATTCTGCTGCGGCGGCGGCGGCGGGCTGCTGACCGACGATTTGATGGACTTGCGTGTGAAGGGTGCGTTGCCGCGCATGGAAGTGTTGAAACAGGTCTCGGATGAACACGGGGTTAATTTCATGGCAGTCATCTGCGCAATCTGCAAGACCCAGTTCAGCAAGGTGATGCCTATTTACGGATTTGACAGAAGAATGGTCGGTGGTGTTCACCAGCTGGTCAGCAACGCAATCAGGCTGGGTGAGAAATAATAATTAATTGGAGGCAGGCAATGTCATCAACAACTGAATCAACTCAAAAAATCACCTTCCGCCGCTATAAAGACGGGGACAATAAAGTCGGCCGCCTGAGCGAAAAAATCATGCAGTCGAGCTTTACGCACAAATGCCCGACCTACATCCAGTCCACGCCGCCTTGCCAGGGCAGTTGCCCGGCGGGCGAGGATATACGTGGCTATCTGGCCATCGTGCGCGGCACCGAAAAGCCGCCGGTCGGGGCCGACGGCAAGCCGGCCATGCCCTGGCAGGAATACGCGTTCCGGCGTTTGACCGAAGCCAATCCGTTTCCGTCGGTGATGGGCCGGGTTTGTCCGGCACCCTGTGAGACCGGGTGCAATCGTAATGCGCTTGAAGACCATGTCGGAATCAACTCGGTGGAACATTTTCTCGGCGAATACGGGATTGCCAACAACCTGGCATACCATACCGATGCGAAACCCACCGGTAAAAAAGTTGCAGTCATCGGCGGCGGCCCGGCCAGTTTGTCCTGCGCCTACCAGCTCACCCTGAAAGGTCATGAAGTCACTGTGTTCGATGAACACGAACATCTCGGCGGCATGATGCGCTACGGCATACCGGGTTTCCGTACGCCTCGCGAAGTGCTGGATGCGGAAATCAAGCGCATCACTGATCTGGGCGTGAAGACGAGGATGAAATGCCACGTGGGCAAGGACATTACCCTGGAGCAGATCCGCAAGGACTTCGATGCCGTTTTCCTCGGCATGGGTGCTCAGGCCGGACGTGCCTTGCCACTTGAAAACAGCACTGCACCCAACGTGGTGACCGCGACTGCTTTCCTCAAGGCATTCAATGACGGCCGTCTCCAGCATGTAGGCAAGCGCGTAGTGGTAGTCGGCGGCGGTGACACCTCCATCGACGTGGCGACAGTCGCGCGGCGCCTCGGTCATCTTGAACAATCCCAGCCTACAGATTTCGAGCAGGCCATCGCAGGCCAGGTCGCTCATGACGTGGCAGAGATTTCGGCCAAGCAGGGTGCGGAAGTGACGCTGACATCTATCTTCGCCATCGACAAGATGCAGGCCAACAAGCACGAGATCGAACAGGCGCTCGCGGAAGGCATCGCGATCCGCGGCGGCCTGGCTCCAATAGGCATCGTGCGTGGCGCGGATGGACGAGCCACTGCATTGCGCATCATCCAGTGCGAGGCAAAGCTGGTCGGCGGCAAACTGGAGATCAAGAATGTCGAGGGTACCGAGGAGGATATTCCCGCTGACCTGATCGTGTCGGCAATCGGCCAGGCTGTGGACTTTACCGGGCTGGAAGAATTCAACAACGGCAAGGGCGCAGTCTCTACGGATCGCAATTACCTGGTCGCCGGACAGAAGGGCGTGTTCGCCGGCGGGGATATCATAAGACCGCATTTGCTGACGACGGCAATCGGCCACGGCTCGATCGCGGCGGATGGCATACACAATTATCTGCTCGGCAAGGACCTGGAAAAACGCCCCAAGATCGATGCCCATCAATTCGACCTGATGCG
>JAJZEQ010000085.1 GCA_021851345.1 Pseudomonadota bacterium | reverse complement strand
ACCGATGCGCTCAGGCAGGCGCTGGCGCTGGTGGACGTGCGGGTGCTGGATCACTTCGTGGTAGCGCTGGGGAAAACGCTGTCATTTGCAGAAAAGGGTTTGATCTAGAAATTTTGGTGGAAACCCGCCCGGCCGCATCCCCGCAAACGCCGCTATCCCCAAAACCACCGAAACGCCGGAACAAAATCACTGATTGTGTCCCGCTGGTTAAAACGAAAAGCCCGCGATTGCGGGCTTTTTTGGTTGCAGACCTGGCGAGCATTAAACCCGTTTTGCCAACGCCGCTGCTTCGCCTATATAGGTATCAGGCGACAGCTGCAGCAGGCGCTGCTTCTCCTGTTCCGGGATCTCCAGCGTGTTGATGAAGGCCTGCAGCGAGACGCGATTGATACCATCCTTGCCGCGCGTCAATTCCTTGAGTTTGTCGTAGGCATTCGCGATGTTGTAACGCCGCATCACGGTCTGGATGGGCTCGGCCATCACCTCCCAGCTCGCGTCCAGGTCCTCGGCCAAGCGCTGGGGATTGGCTTCCAGTTTGTTCAGGCCCTTCAGGCAGGACTCGTAAGCGAGCAGCGTATGGCCGAGCGCCACGCCCATGTTGCGCAACACCGTCGAATCGGTCAGGTCGCGCTGCCAGCGCGAGACCGGCAATTTCTCGGACAGGTGGCGTAGCAGCGCATTGGCCAGTCCGAGGTTGCCTTCGGAGTTTTCAAAGTCGATCGGGTTGACTTTGTGCGGCATGGTAGACGAACCCACTTCACCCTTCACCACTTTCTGCTTGAAATAGCCCAGCGAGATATAGCCCCAGATGTCGCGATTCAGGTCGACCAGGATGGTGTTGATGCGTGCATAGGCATCGAACAGTTCCGCCATGTAATCGTGCGGCTCGATCTGGATGGTGTAGGGGTTGAAACTGATGCCGCGCGCGGTGACGAAATTCTGCGCGAACATTTCCCAGTCCACGTTCGGGTAAGCCGCCAGGTGTGCGTTGTAGTTGCCCACTGCACCGTTGATTTTGCCGAGGATTTCAGTCCCGGCCAGACGCTGTTCGGCGCGCTGCAAGCGATACACCACGTTCGCCATTTCCTTGCCCAGGGTGCTCGGAGTAGCGGTCTGTCCGTGGGTGCGGCACAGCATCGGCAGGTCGGCGTGCTGGTGGGCAAGATTCTGCAAACGCCCGATCAGCACCTTCAGCGCGGGCAGCATCACGGCATCGCGCGCGCCCTTGAGCATCAGCGCGTGGCTCAGGTTGTTGATGTCTTCCGAGGTGCAGGCGAAATGGATGAATTCCAATACCTTTGCCGTTTCCGGGTTGTCCGACAATTTGTCCCGCAGCCAGTACTCGACGGCTTTGACATCGTGGTTGGTGGTAGCCTCGATGGACTTGATCGCCAGCGCATCGGCCTCGCTGAAACCGGCATGCAGCGAGTCCAGTTGCGCGATCGCGGCGGCCGAGAACGGCGGGATTTCGGGGATGCCGGCCTGAGTGCTGAGTGCCTTGAGCCACTCGATCTCGACCATAACGCGAAAACGGATCAGGCCGAACTCGCTGAAATATGCGCGCAAGGCGTCTACTTTGCCGTGGTAACGCCCGTCGAGCGGGGAAAGGGCGGTGAGTTTGCTGAGTGTGGTCATGGCGACACCTGGTTTCATGTAGCACGCATTTTACGCGAATCAGGCATGGCCTTGTTCGATGATTGCTCCCCCCAGGCAGATTGCGCCGTCATATACGACTACCGACTGCCCGGGTGTTACAGCCCACTGCGCCTGGTCAAAGGCGACCTCGCAGGAATTGTCCGCGATGCGGGTAAGGCGGCATGGCGCATCGGCCTGCCGATAACGCGTCTTGGCAGCGTAGGGGTGATCGAGCAGGGGTGCGGTGCCGCTGATCCAGTGACTGTCCAGCGCGGTCAGGCACGGCGCGAGCAGGGCGGGGTGATCGTGTCCCTGCACCACGGTCAGGCGATTGTTCGCCATATCCTTGCCAGCCACGAACCACGGTTTTCCGGAGGCCTCCCTGGCCCCGCCTATGCCCAGACCCTGTCGTTGTCCGATGGTATAGAACGACAGGCCGATGTGCTGACCGACCACATTTCCCTCGGGCGTGCGCATCTCGCCCGGTTGGGTCGGCAGATAGCGATTCAGGAATTCCCGGAACGGACGCTCGCCGATGAAGCAGATGCCGGTGCTGTCTTTTTTTGCGTGATTGGGCAGGCCATGCTGTTCGGCAATGGTGCGAACCTGTGATTTCAGGATTTTACCGAGCGGAAACAGCGCGTGGCTCAGTTGCATCTGGTTCAGGCGATGCAGGAAGTAGCTCTGGTCCTTGCTGCCGTCATCGGCTTTGAGCAATTGGAACAGGCCGTCCACCTCGCGCACCTGGGCATAGTGACCGGTGGCGATGGTATCGGCGCCAAGCTGCAGGGCGTGGTCAAGGAACGCCTTGAACTTGATCTCGGCGTTGCACAGGATGTCAGGATTGGGTGTGCGCCCCGCCTGGTATTCGCTCAGGAAGGAATTGAATACGCGCTCCCTGTATTCCTTTGCGAAGTTCACGGCTTCTATGGGGATGCCTATGGTGTCGGCGACCGAGACCGCGTCCAGCAAATCCTGGCGTGACGAGCAATACTCATCGTTGTCGTCATCCTCCCAGTTTTTCATGAACAGGCCGATCACGTCGTAGCCCTGCTGTTTGAGTAACAGGGCGGTGACGGAAGAGTCCACTCCGCCGGACATGCCGACCACGACGCGAGATTTAGTATTGATTTTCACGTTTCTCCTTTCTCCCGCTTGCGCAGGGGGAGAGCGTAGCGAGGGGGATTTGGATAGGGGGAACGAGCTTGCTCGTTAGCCATAATCAACCAATAACTCCAGGGGGTGACGCTTTCCTGCAATGTGATCCTCCACGCAACGCAATATCAGCGGGCTGCGGTGGCGGGATCGCGTGGCAAGGATTTGTTCGGGTGATAGCCATAAGGCTTGCAGTATACCGCTGTCGAGTTTCCGGCCGGGCTCATGCCCGGTGATCTTGCCGGTGAAGGCAAAGCGCAGGTAAGTGGTGCCCGATTCGCCGGAATGCCAGCGATAGACGCCAAGCAGGTGTTGCGGAAGAAAGTGATATGCCGACTCTTCCAGGGTTTCGCGCACCACGGCGGCGACCAGCGACTCTCC
>JAJZEQ010000026.1 GCA_021851345.1 Pseudomonadota bacterium | reverse complement strand
CCCGAAAAGCACCTCATGGGTTGGACGATTGTGCCCCGCAAGATAAATCACAATTGCTTCCAGAATATCCGCCGTCAGATCACCTTGCTCATAGAACTTGAGCATATCAAACAGGTCGCGCGGATGCTGGCGATCCAACGCGGCAACGATCTTGCTCCCATATAGTTCGGCCTCGGCCAAAACAGGAGCCTCGACGGTCGTACTGAACATCTGTGCTGTTTTCGCGGCAAGCGACCGGGTTACGACCGGGAAAATCGTACCCCGGAATACAACGTTCACTTCGACTTTGACTTGGCTACGATCATTCTCAATGAAAAGCTTGGTTTCACTTTCTAAATTGAGTTTGCTCAAGCGCACCGACAATCCCGATTTCTCAAGCCGCTTTTGAATCAAATTGATTTCGTCTGAAATTGCGCGCAGTGCTTCTTCCCTCGATGGGTCACGTGGCACGTAGACCACATCAATGTCCACGGAAAGACGGGGCATATCCTGCACAAACAGATTGATCGCTGTTCCGCCCTTCATTGCAAAGATTTCATTCTTGAAGATATCCGGCACAACGTTCAGCAAGAGTCGCACGGTATCGATGTAGGCTGGGTCAATCATTCGGCAGGCTCAATAGTGTGCCGTCGGCCATACGCCCCATCCACCTGGACGAACTACCGACGGGAAGTGAATATTTTTCTCGTAGCGCGCTGACATTCAACACTTCGGTTTCTCTCGCCCAGAGCAAAAACAAACGGACGGTTTTGACGCTGGTGCACTGAGACAGGAGCTCGCCCATTACCTCAAAGCGCAGGCCGCGCACACTCTCAAACAGGTTTTTAGCTTCTTCCAGGTCTTGTGACTTCCCGACCTCGTACAACATCTCCAGCACCGCGCGTTCCGGTACAGAGACGCAAACACCCTCCAATAATCCGGGTGGCGTCACTATCCCGGAAGTGGTTGCCTTCGATGAAAAAAGCGTTGTGGATCGATAACTGGCCGGGAATTGGTCAACAAACCATTCGGGCAATTTTGTTCGCTTATCATCACCCCATAGCATCAAATGTTCGCGGAGCGTTAAATTATGACGCACCCCTTGCCACGCCAGAGCAGTCTTTCCTGCCACATGCAAACCGGCTATCTGGCCTTGCAAAAACAGCAGGCATTGATCGCGATTCAGCGTGTCTCCCGCAAACGCATACACTCCTTGTGCCAAGCGCTTTAACCAACCGCTTCGGGCATATTTAGCCGCCAGGAAGGCAGACACCCCTTGCGCATCCAGCATAGTCAAATCCATAGGCCGTCCACGCGGAGCGGACACCTGAAGGTTTTTGATTAAAGAGTGTCGTAATGTTGAACTCATGGTGCAATATTACGGCTAGTTTTTGTTGCCCGCAAGAAATATCCGTTACTAAATATACGTTATATTTAACCTTAAGTTAAATATAACGTATATATTAAATCATTTTACAACTAAAACCGAAAACTATATGAGCGAACCAGACAAACATCACTTGGCTGCAGATGCAGCTACCTGTTGTTATCGCTTCATGTCCCGGTAAAAATTCTCATGTGTGCCTAGCGCAATCAGCAACAATTCCTCGGGGCCAACGCTATACGACAAAAGAATTTCCTGCTTGTTGATTTTGAATTTATAAACACTCACGCCCAACAAGTCACCTTTTTTGGGCTCCCCGATGGTTGGCTTGGCCAGTATTTCGCGCACCGCCTCATCAACCGCCTTTTTATTCTTGTCATGCAGTTTTTTTACTGCCTTGGCAAAGGTCGGGGTGGTCTTTATTTTCAAAGCCATCACACACCAAACTTGTAATCAGAAGTCTGTCCGGCTTTTGCCTCTTCAAGACCCAGCAGCGTATCCTGGATGAACTGCAAGGGTAGCTCTGGATTGTCCTCGACAACCTTGCCCAGCCGCGCCCAGTATTCAATTTGCTTTGGAATTGAACGATGCATGGCAGCGGCGTGCGGTTTCGCCAGATCAATCAACTCATCAGATAATTTCAGTGCAACGGACATGGTTTTCTCCTTAATAAATAAGGATGCATAATACATATAAAGGCAACCTTTTACAACCATAGCGGGGTGCCAGTTAGACATCATATTTCAAATAGCTTGCGCGGCTGCCAGTACAAGTCCAGCTCGGCACCGCACTGTAAAATTTCCACCAGGCTGATATAACCAAGCTCCCCACCATAGCCCAAATCTGCCTTGCCAAACGCCTGCAGCTGCTCGGTCTCACAATCACGCTCTGTGATGTACCAGTCTGCACCAGCGGTAAAATAATGCAGGTGTACGATGGCTTGATTGCCCTGCCCGTCCGTCGCATAGGTCACCGGCATCGTTTCTGCAATGTTGGCCAGCTCGACAAGTTTGTCGTAAAAGAACTGCTTTTCTTCGCCGTAGCACAGCTCACCAATTACTTGACGTTGAGCCTTGCCGATGAAACCTTGCAGCTTGTCTAGTGCCTCGGCTGCTTGCATACGGGTTGACGATAGTTTGTTTGCGCTCATGTTTTTTCCTTTAAATGTGGTTTGGGATATGCTGTTGTGGAGCTCGCTGCCGCAGGCGGTCTGGTTTGCGGTTGAGTTGGTTTGTTGAGTGCACATCTTGTTTCTCCTGGTCGTTTTGTAGTGGGTCATGCCGTCGTATTGCTCGCCCGCGTGGCGTCAAGGCGGTCGCGCTGTTGTGGGGCGGCATCAGGCATGACAGACGAGAGGTGCAGCCGAAGCCGCAGTCCGGACGGAGGGAGGAACCGGGAGAAGGGGCACGCGCAGCGGCACGGCTGTATCGTGCCCTTGATGACTGGCGTGGCTTATGTCTTCAGCCCCCGCGACCGACCAGCCACTGGCGATGCGCCGGCATGATTTACGAAAGACTAAGGAGGTGGTACCCAACAAACGGCTTGCAGCAACCGGTCCGGCCGGTGCAGTTGTCCGGGTGCGGGGTTGTCCTGGCGGTGGATGTGGTTGTGGACATGGCCGCGAATCCGCGCAGGCGGATCTGCGGCGGTATGGCCGTGATGTTCGCCGGTCACAACCAGAACGTGCTGTCAAGCGGTGACCAAGGACATGACGGCGTTTTTGGCCGCGTCTGAACGTGGTGTGACGACATGACGTTTGCGGCGCTTGAGCGGGGTTACCGTTGACTCAAACCGATCCGGGAAACAGTTGCAAAGGGTGACGGAATTCTCAGCGGTTTGGGCTTGCTGCTCATTCCAAAGGCTTGGCGTACTTGTGTTCCCTTTCGTCAAACGTCCCCAATACCACGACATCACCGGCAGCATCTATGATAATTGGCCCTCCGGTAGCGGCAATCAAGGTGCTTGAAGTGCATTAACATATTTGTTACTATTTGCCCGTAACCTACACCATCATCTATTACAGTCATGCACTGCAAGCGGAGATCATGTCTCTGCCTGATACGTTGCAGGCACGCTACATCGGATTGACCGCGCGGATGATGGTTAATGGGGCGAATCTCGGCAAGCCTCACACAGAAGCCTTTGGGAGCGGCTTGTTTGAACTACGGCTGAAGGGCGCGGAGGGCATTGCCCGCGTGTTCTATTGCACACTGGTTGGTCGCCAGATCGTCATGCTGCATTGCTTCGTGAAGAAGTCGCAGAAGACCCCGGTCAATGAGCGCAGGATTGCCGAAAAACGAATGAAGGAGGTAAAGCAATGAAGACCAAAACCATGACGCACGAACAGATGGTCACCAGGATGTTGAAGAATCCAGCCGTGCGTACTGAATACGACCGCCTGAACCGTGAGGAATTCGCCATCCTGGACGAGATACTTGCTGCCCGTCGTGCGGCTGGACTATCGCAAGCTCAAGTAGCAGAGCGCATGGGCACAAAGGCTCCTGCCATCGCACGACTGGAAAGCGCATTGGCTTCCGGCAAGCACTCGCCCAGTCTGAACACCTTGCGCAAATATGCCGCCGTATTGGGTAAGCGCGTAGAGGTGCACCTGGTTTAACCCACACGACGCAGGCAACATCCCCTGAAATCCTGAAACCCGGATTGATCTCAATGCCCGCCCTCGTCTCCTCCCGTCCTGTGGCATTTTGCGCCACCCGCCTTTGTTCGTCCTGCGCAATGACGTTCTGCACGAACGCATGGATCCCGGCCAACCTGGCCGGAATCATGTAGCGCGGGCTTTCTTCTGTCGCACTAATGATACTCCCGGGTTAGCGTAACCGGATTGCTCCAGAATATCTCATCGCTTTCCGATATGTTGGCTTGCCCGGATATGGGGCGCTCCGCGTTGGGCGCAAATCCTAGCCGAAGCCGCAGTCCGAGCGCAGGGAGGAACCGAGTGAAGGGGCATGCGCAGCAGCACGGCATTACCGTGCCCTTGTCTGGCTCAAGCTTGATAGCCCGGCTATAATTTGACGAGCATTCATCCTGCTTCCCCCGGAATGATGCTTCACCACATGATATATGGGCATATTGCCTTCATGGGGACGTAAAATGAGCACATCGAATTGATTGAGCAACGTCATGACTGAACAACCCAAAAAAAGACACAAGTCCAGTTTCAGTGCACCCTGCCTCTACACCTTGCTCATCGAATTGCATCCGGATGAAATCCGGCCGGCAATTTGGCGGCGACTGGTTGTGGATGGGCGGGTAAGCCTAGCCAAGCTGCACCATTTCATACAGGCCGCATTCGGCTGGACGGATGCACATCTGCACGCATTCACCATCAACGAAATCCGCTATATGGAGCCTCATTCCGAAGAAATGATGGATGACATCGAGACACGCGATGAGCGCAAGGGCTATCTCAATCGCTTGCTGGTTGACGGAGATACCTTTGTCTACCTCTACGACTTCGGCGACGGCTGGTCTCACAACATTACCGTCGAAGAGATCGAAATGGTCGAGGATGATCCGCACGGCGATGCTTATGTCGCCGGGGGTGAACGAGCCTGTCCGCCCGAGGACGTGGGTGGCTGTACCGGCTATCACGGGTTTCTGGAAACCATTCTGGGCAATCCCCATTCCGAAGAGGCCAGGAGATTGCTGACCTGGGCCGGAGGCGAGTTCAACCCCGACCTGTTTGACCGTCTGGCGGCCAATGCAGCCATACAACGCATGCTCTGGAACGGGTGTGGAGGCAAATGATTCGGCTGCTTCAGAAGCAGGATAATTTCACGATGCCTGCGCTTATCTTCTACCCGGAACTGCCGATGACGATGATCCCGGACAACCTGCAACGAATTCCGGCAATTTTCTGGCCCTCGATCGAACCGAGTCGCGCGACAAGCCGCCATCCGGCCATAAAACGATTGAAGGCAATTGTGTTTTCGGTGAGAATCGAAAGCATCCCGCTTAACGGAAACTCTCATGATCCGCTCTGACCTGATTGCACGTCTGGCCGAGCTGCACCCGCAGCTTCTCGCCAATGACACAGAAAGCGCCGTCAAAGTAATTCTGCATGCACTGTCCAGCACGCTGTCAAAGGGAGGCCGTGTTGAGATACGGGGCTTCGGCAGCTTTGGATTGAATTATCGGCCACCCCGTCAGGGGCGCAATCCCAAAACGGGCGGCCGCGTGAAGGTGCCCGCGAAATACGTGCCTCACTTCAAGCCGGGCATTGCGACACGAAGTCGCGTACAGAAGTTGTTTCTACTTCAAATGAAGAAACCATCCGTGTCACCGGATGAATCTAGGGGTCTGAATAAAGAGCGACCCTGACAATGTAACGAAGTGCCGTAAGGCACGGGGTATCAATCGCGAGAGGCGTACCCTTCTGACAGCCATACGTCGGAGAAGTGCTAGATAGTCGGTACGGTGAAAACATTTGAATCTGCGATAAAGATCGTAATTGAAGGCAAGCGGAAGTGGCTAATACGCTTGGACCAAAACGGTAAGGAGGTGGGAACAGCGTCTTACCTGTGCGCTCTCGTGACCCGCATACCTCCCGGTCGATAGCAGGCACCTAACCCGACGTACTTCTGTAAGCGGAACGTGGAAACCCCGTATCGCTCCCTTCGGGGACAGCGGACTGCAAAGTCCACCCATGGCGGTGCGGGCACAGGAACGAGGAAAAAGCGAAGGCCGTTCTGTAATGGGGCGGACAGGGGTTGAAACATCACCCCACGCGAAAGCGGGCAGACTTCCTTATGGTCTCTCTTCACAAGAGAGTTGGTAGAACCATCTAAACGGAGGGAAAGCAAATGAACGCAGCAACACTGGCGTGTGCATCTTCCGGCGTGACGTGGGACGGCATCAGTTGGGCCGATGTTCAGCGTCATGTAAGACGGCTGCAAGCGCGTATTGTGAAGGCAACACAGGAAGGCCGCCACAACAAGGTGAAAGCCTTGCAATGGCTGCTGACCCATTCGTTCAGCGGCAAAGCATTAGCCGTCAAGCGGGTGACTGAAAACAAAGGCAAGAACACTCCCGGTGTGGACAAGGTCACATGGAAAACACCGGTGGCAAAGATCAACGCGATTGCGTCAATGAAGAGGCGGGGTTATTCGCCGCTTCCGCTTCGGAGGGTATTAATTCCGAAGAAGAATGGCAAGACAAGGCCACTCGGCATACCCGTAATGAAGTGCCGCGCCATGCAAGCATTACATTTGTTGGCGTTGGAACCCGTTGCGGAAACCACCGCCGACCTGCATTCCTATGGGTTCAGGCCGGAACGCGCCACTGCTGATGCGGGAGGACAATGCTTCACTTCTCTTGCAAGAAAGGTATGTGCGGAGTGGGTGCTTGAGGCCGACATCCAAGGCTGTTTTGACAAAATCAGTCATGCCTGGATGATCGCTAACATCCCAACGGACAAGGCGATACTAAAGAAGTGGCTCAAGGCGGGATACGTTTATCAAAACGAACTCTTTCCCACGGAGGCGGGCACCCCGCAAGGGGGCATCATCAGCCCGGTTCTGGCAAACATGACATTGGATGGACTCGAAGCGATGCTGTCGGAGAAGTTCCCGCGAGCGAGGTGGAGAGGTTTGAAAATGAACATGGTGCGTTACGCGGACGACTTTATTATCACCGGCAACTCGAAAGAGTGGCTGGAACAGAAGGTCAAGCCCGCAGTAGTCGAATTTCTGGCGGAACGCGGGTTAGTCCTATCGCCGGAAAAGACCAAAATAACGCACATTAAGGAAGGGTTTGATTTCCTCGGATGGAACATTCGCAAATACAACGGCACGTTGCTGATGAAGCCGTCGAAAGCGAACGTCAAAGCGCATCTTGATAAAATCCGTGAAGTCATTAATGGCAACAAGTCGGCTAAACAGGTAAATCTGATAAGGCTGCTCAATCCTGTTCTACGGGGATGGGCGAATTACCATAGCCATGTAGTCGCCAAGGAAACCTTTGTCCGTGTTGATAGCGATGTCTGGTCAATGTTATGGCGATGGACGGTAAGAAGGCATCCAAATAAGGGAACCCGATGGGTTAAGGAAAGATATTTCAAATCCAGAGGCACCCGAAACTGGGTATTTTCCGCAACAGAAAAAATAGAGGATGGCACGCAAAGGGAGTTCACCTTGTTGCAAGAATCGGACACGCCAATACAGCGGCATGTCAAGATTAAAGCTGACGCCAATCCGCACGACCCGAAATGGGAGCCGTATTTCGAGTCCCGGTGGGGCAAGAAAATGCTGCGCTCGTCGAGAGGTCGCCGGAAGATTTACAGCGTCTGGCTAAGGCAAGATGGCATGTGTCCTACCTGTCATGAGACAATCACAAAGGGCACCCCATGGGATGTTCGTTATATTGTGAAAAGAACTGAGGGCGGATCGGACGCATCAAGCAATCTTCGAATGCACCATCTCAATTGCCGTAGGAGTTGTTAAATATGCCGAGTGCGTATTTCGGAGCATCGTGACCGGTCATTTCGTTAAGGCGTGACCAGTGATTTCGGTCTATCGTGACCAGTTGTTTCGCTAAGTCGTGACCGATTTTAGGCGTCGACCGAAATGATCGGTCACGGCATAGCGAAACAGAAGCCAGCAAAGAAGAGATGTTGCGCATGAACTAGGAGACCGAGCATCCTCCCGCGATTTTGGCGGGGGAATGAAATGCCGGTAAGACAAGTATCCATGCGTAAAATCAAAGAATGCCTGCGTATGAAATGGTCGTGCGGACTCTCGCATGCTCAGATCGCCAACGCATTGGGACTATCCAAGGGGGTGATCTGCAAATACGCCCAGCTTGCAGAAGTGGCTGGCCTGGATTGGGACAGGGTTTCGTCCCTCGATGAAACAGCACTCCAGCACCTGCTCATCCCCAGCACAAAACGCCACCGTGGCGCACGCCCCATTCCTGACTGGGCCATCGTTCATCGCGAGATGCACAAGAAAGGCATTACGCTGCAATTGCTGTGGGAAGAGTACGTCGAAGCCCATCATGGCGTGGTCACCTACCGCTACACGCAGTTCTGCCAGCTGTATCACGACTATGCCGCCACGCTCAAACGCTCCATGCGCCAGATCCATCGCGCCGGCGAGAAGCTGTTCATCGACTACGCCGGCCCTACCGTGCCGATCATCGATCAGCGCTCAGGCGAGATCAGCCAGGCACACATCTTTGTTGCAGTGCTTGGCGCATCCAACTACACCTATGCGTGTGCCACGGTCAGGGAGAAGCAAGCGGACTGGTTGCATGGCTTGACGGGCGCGCTGAACTTTATCGGTGGCGTACCCGAAATGATCGTGCCCGACTGCCCCAAAGCACTGGTCACCGACGCCGACTGGTATGAGCCGCTGGTTAATCGTGTGGCGCAAGACTGCGCCCGTCACTACGACACAGTAATCCTCCCGGCACGTCCGCGTCATCCCCAGGACAAGGCGCTCGCCGAAGTCGGCGTGCAAATCGTCGAGCGCTGGATATTGGCCCGGTTGCGTCATCGCCGCTTCTTTAGTCTGGATGAACTCAATCAGGCGATCCGCCCGTTGCTGGATGACTTGAATCGTCGCCCCTTCCAGAAGAAGGATGGCTGCCGTGAAGAATGGTTTCGGCTATTGGATCGTCCCGTCCTCAAAACCCTGCCGGCTCACCCTTACGAGATGGCGACCTTCAAATACTGCAAGGTCAACATCGACTATCACGTCGACATTGAAGGGCATTACTACAGCGTGCCGCACAGCCTGGTCAGGCAAGAACTGGAAGCGCGTATCACCTGCGCCACGGTGGAATTGCTGTTCCGTGGCAACCGTGTCGCGTGCCATGCCAAGAGCGCGAAGCGAGGTGCGCACACCACGGTGGCGGAGCACATGTCGGCGGCGCACCGCGCGCACCTGGAATGGTCGCCCCAGCGCTTGCTGGACTGGGGGCGTGACATCGGACCTAACACACATCGTATCGTGGATTACCAGTTGACCAGCAAACCACACCCCGAGATGGGCTACCGGGCGTGTCTGGGCTTGCTGTCGCTGGCACGCCAGTACGGCAAACAGCGACTGGAAGCGGCGTGCGCCCGGGCGGTGTCGTTAGGCGCACTGAATCGTCGCTCGGTCGTCAATATCCTGAAAGCCGGACTGGACAGCAAACCGCTGCCCATCACGCCCTCTGAACAACATGCCGCGCAAGCAGACTGGATCTCACCGCTCCACGACAACGTGCGCGGTTCAAGTTATTACCACTGATCGCAACACAACCCAGGAAAGGAAATACCCGATGTTGACACAACACACCCTGACACAACTGAAATCACTAAAGCTGGACGGCATGGCTTGCGCACTGGAGGAACAACAGATCATGCCTGCCAGCCAGGCGCTGACCTTCGAAGATCGGTTGGGCCTACTGGTCGAGCGGGAAGTCGTCTGGCGCGACAACCGCCGTTTGGAGCGGCTATTGCGGCAAGCCAAGCTAAAGCAGGCACAAGCGTGTGTGGAGGACATCGACTATCGCGGCAGTCGCGGACTGGACAAGCGGCTCATGGTTACGCTGGCGGGATGCGAGTGGATACGACGCTCGCAAAACGTGCTGCTGACCGGTCCCACCGGAGCGGGCAAGACATGGCTGGCTTGTGCATTGGGCAATCAAGCCTGCAGACAGGGCTTCTCGGCCATGTATGTGCGCGTGCCGCGCTTGTTGGAACAGCTGCGCATCGCTCACGGCGACGGGAGCTTTGGGAAGTTGTTGGCGCAGGTGGCCAGGATTGACGTGCTGCTGATGGATGATTGGGGACTGACGCCGTTACAATCATCAGAACGGCATGATTTGCTGGAGGTGGTGGATGACCGGGTCAATACACGTTCTACCATCATCACCAGCCAGTTGCCGGTGGATCACTGGCACGCCTGGCTGAATGATCCCACGCTGGCTGATGCCATTCTCGACCGGCTGGTGCATGCATCACATCGCGTCGCACTGAAGGGAGAATCACTCAGAAAAAAACACGCCGAAACCACTTCGACAGAATCTATCGTGAC
Organism: Pseudomonadota bacterium; assembly: GCA_021851345.1. GTDB lineage: Bacteria > Pseudomonadota > Gammaproteobacteria > Burkholderiales > Gallionellaceae > Gallionella. The sequence goes on along the minus strand of JAJZEQ010000026.1, from coordinate 2,984 downwards.
CGATTGAGGTAGAATTCAAACCCCGCGCAACATCCTTCAAACAGCGGTCACGATAGACCGAAACAGCTGGTCACGTTGACCGAAATACGCAATGCCGAGTAACAAAGTTGTGAAACCGGGTGTCGAAAGATGCCTTTGCAGAGGCTTGAGCCGTGTGGATCGAAAGACCCAAGCACGGTTCTGAGGGGGCTGGGCGCGGGCAACCGCGTCCGGCTACCCGGCAGGAACTCAGGGAGCGTGTCATCGAAGGCAAGTGACGATACCCGGTTTGCTTCAAGCCCTCCTCCCAGACTGAACCGGCCTATGTTCTTTGTTGTGCCGTTCAAATCCTGATCCGTGCCGGGATTTCATCGCTCCATGCCTGCCTTGCCAGACTTTGCAGGCATTGGGTATCGACCGGATCAAGCCATACCTCTTTATCCACGTCATCCTGAAATCCCTGGGGAACCGGAAGTCGTTTCGTTTCTGAATCATCCTGCTGTCGAATGCCGGTGCACGTCCGGATATTTTTAAGCATGCACCGACAGCTGCAGACTCTGTAAAATAGGAATGCGCGTTCTGCAACCTGTTTTTGAACGCATCAGTGGCCTTAATCCAGACTCAATCCATGGCAAATACCTACGACGAATCCAGTTTCAAAGTTCTGCGCGGTCTCGAACCGGTGCGCCAGCGTCCGGGGATGTATACCAATCTCGAATCTCCCAATCACCTGATCGCCGAAGTCGTGGACAACGCCTGCGACGAGGCATTGGCGCTTTATGCCAGGAACATCACCGTCACTGCGCACACGGATGGCTCCGTGACGGTGCTGGACGACGGGCGCGGCATCCCGGTCGGCCTCCACGCGGAGGAAGGCGTGTCGGTGGTCGAAGTGGCTTTCACGGTACTGCATTCCGGCGGCAAGTTCGACAAGGATTCCGGCGGCGCTTACAAGTTCGCCGGCGGGCTGCATGGCGTTGGCGTGGCAGTCACCAATGCCTTGTCATCCCGCGTCGAGGTGACCGTGTATCGCGATGGCGGCGAGTATTTCGTCCGTTTTCTCAACGGGACGGCCGAAGCGCCGCTCAAGCGCATCGGCGACTGCCCGAAGAAGCGCAGCGGCACCCAGGTGCGCGCCTGGCCGAACCCCAAGTATTTCGACGTGCCCAATGTCATTCTTCCGCAGCTGGAGCGCTCGCTGCGCTCCAAGGCGGTGCTACTGCCCGGCGTCAACGTCACCCTGCATATCGAGAAGACCGGCGAGACCCGTTCGTGGTCGTATCCGGACGGGCTGCGCGGCTACCTGGGCGAAGCGATGTCCGACCAGGAACTGGCCGTGCCCATTTTCGCCATGGAGAAGTTTGTGCAGAAAGGCGGCGACAGCGGCTATGCCGAGGGCGAAGGCGCGGCCTGGGCCATCGTGTGGTCGGCGGAAGGTGCGATTGTGCGCGAATCCTATGTCAACCTCATCCCCACCTGGTCGGGCGGCACGCACGATGCCGGATTGAGGGACGGGGTATTCAATGCGGTAAAGAATTTCGCCGAACTGCATGGCATGCTGCCCAAGGGCATCAAGCTGGTGCCGGATGACGTATTTTCACGCGCCAGCTTCGTGTTGTCGGCCAGGGTGCTCGACCCGCAATTCCAGGGGCAGACCAAGGACAGGCTGGTGTCGCGCGATGCCTTGCGCCTGGTTTCGCTGATGACCAAAGACCCGCTGGATTTATGGCTGAACGAACATGTCGACCACGGCAAGCGCATCACCGAACTGGCCATCCAGCAGGCGCAGACCCGGATGCGCTCGGCGCAGAAGGTCGAGAAGAAAAAGGGTTCCTCGGTCGCAGTGTTGCCGGGCAAGCTGACCGATTGCAGCTCGAACGATCCTGCCCGCACCGAGCTTTTTCTGGTGGAGGGCGACTCGGCCGGCGGCTCGGCCAAGCAGGGGCGCAACAAGGAATTTCAGGCGGTGCTGCCGCTGCGCGGCAAGGTACTCAACACTTTCGAGGTCGAGAAAGACCGCCTGTTCGCCAACAGCGAGATTCACGACATCGCCGTGGCGATAGGCGTGGATCCGCACGGCCCGAACGACGAAGTGGACTTGTCCGGCCTGCGCTACAACGGCATCTACATCATGGCGGACGCCGACGTGGACGGCGCGCATATCTCTACCCTGCTGCTCACCTTGTTCTTCCGCCACTTCTACCAGGTCGTGCTGGCCGGCAGGATTTATCTGGCGCAGCCTCCCCTGTTCCGCGTCGATGTTCCGGCCCAGGGCAAGAAGCCGATCCGCAAGATCTATGCTCTCAATGAAGGCGAATTGATGGGAATCGAAGACCGCCTGCGCCAGGAAAAAATCCGCGCTGGTTCCTGGTCGATCTCGCGCTTCAAGGGCCTGGGCGAGATGAACGCCGAGCAGCTGTGGGACACCACGCTCAATCCAGACACGCGGCGCGCGTTGAGAGTCAATGCCACCGCCATACCGTTCAATGACAACATGGAAATGTTCAACATGCTGATGGGCAAACACGAAGCCTCTACACGCCGTGCGTGGCTGGAATATCACGGCAATGAAGTTCAGGGGGATGTTTAAGCATGAGCAATGATCCGACCAGCCCGTATAACCCGAACAACCCGAATAACCCAAACAACGAAGACCAGCCCAGCCTCCTTCCTGATGCACAAGACGCCACGCCGGAAGTGGCGGCAGAATCGACAGCAGCCGGGGGCGGCAACGGCGGCGCAAGGCAGTTCGCCCCGCTGCCCGCGCTGCCGGACGGCGATGATGTGCCGATTGCGCAGTATGCCGAACGCGCCTATCTGGAATATGCCATCTCCGTGGTCAAAGGCCGTGCCCTGCCGGACGTATGCGACGGCCAGAAGCCGGTGCAGCGGCGCATACTCTACGCGATGCGCGCGATGGGGCTGAACCACGGCAGCAAACACGTCAAATCGGCGCGCGTGGTCGGCGACGTATTGGGCAAATATCATCCACATGGCGATTCGTC